>JAOZGV010000100.1 GCA_026015225.1 Candidatus Bathyarchaeota archaeon | reverse complement strand
ATTACGTCGTCGGGTACCTTGGTGCGCACACACACAACTTACTGCTACTACTCGTTCACTTAGTTTGGAAGAAGTGGTAAAAGTAGTTGCTTCAGCAGTACTACTTATTTCACTTTATACAACCTTAGCTAGAAATAGAAGTCTGATATTTGTAATCCATTGTATAAGTTGGGGGAAATACATTAGGATAAAAGCGCGCGCTTTCAGAATATTATTTAGAGTAATACACATATCAATTAAATATATTTTTAAAACCTTTTCAATTTGAAGGGGGGTGAAATCATGGAAAAACTGTCGGAGAAATCTTTAGAGTGCCTTAAAGAGGCTATGAAGTCATTTGACCTTTTGAGAACGGTGGTCTCTATTTGTTTTTTCCTTGGCATCATATTCGCGGTTATAGGAGTTATAGGTGAGGTTGCAAATCTTACCCTCGGCTTAAGCTCAACAATCTGGTTATTGCTGGCAATAGCAAGTTTTCTTGCGCCAATACTTATGTTAGTTAACTTTACTACCCTTGCTATTTTCTACTTACTGAGCAGGAAAAACAAAGATTAAATCCAGCTATAAATAAAAAATAACTGCGATTAACCTCCCACCATCCCTTTTCTATGCAACCCCATCCAACAAAGCGCATGCTATCGTCGTTGATAATAGAATTGTGTGTGCGGGTACCTTGGTGCGGGGGATATAGATAACGCATTTTTTTGCTATTCCACGTGGATGCATTGTTTGTAAAAAATTGGGTCGTGGTATTCCACATGGAAGCCCAAGTTCCACGTCTTAATTGTCTATAATTTTATCCAATTTGAGATGTATCACTTATTTTCACCTTTTTCTGGAAGTGCAAAAAGTGCTACGCGCACGCTGAATGGCGGCCATTATTAATTCGCTATCGCGGGG
This sequence comes from Candidatus Bathyarchaeota archaeon, assembly GCA_026015225.1. Taxonomy (GTDB): domain Archaea; phylum Thermoproteota; class Bathyarchaeia; order 40CM-2-53-6; family RBG-13-38-9; genus JAOZGV01. The sequence goes on along the minus strand of JAOZGV010000100.1, from coordinate 8,877 downwards.
CGCCTCGCTGGTGCCGGGTGGCTGATCGCTCGCCTACGGTTATTTTTTCATCCGTTATTCAAGTAGTTTTTCAACTTCTTCCACTCGGATAGCTACCATAGTCTCGGAGCTAGCGATATCACCAAACTGCATAGCCATCTTCATGTGGGTTTTTTCATCAGGGCAATCTGAAACTAAAACGGCATCATATCTGCCAAGTGTAAAATACATCGACAATGTTTTTGCTCCAACCTTCTCAGATTTCTTTAAACCCACCTTTATTCTATCCATGTCATCCTTCGTTATATATCGTCTCATCTTTACCAATGTTATAAAGAGCAAGATCTTACCTCCTTATGATTATTTATAGCGCGAAGGTATGAGAAGCATTTTAGGTAAGAAACGCTTAAGCCTCATACTATGAGCGCTTTATTTTGTGGTTTGGACGTGTATAAGGAATCAACTTATGCTACAATTCTAGATTCAAAAGGAAATACTTACAAAATACAAACTCGCATTTCCTTACTCCCTTAGAATTAATCATCTCTCTCGAGCTCGCTAAACATGAATTTGTTCAATCTTGGCTTCCAACCCCTTCGGTCTGCTTTTATAAATTGATCCATGAGAAAACGAAGCAATGATCCGTTTGTTTGACCCCGCTTTTCAGCAACATCTTCAAATAATTCTCTAAGTCTTCGCGTGCAGCGGAATCGCATCAATTCTGTAAACTGTCTTGAAACGTCTTGATTTTCATAATTTAGTGGTTGCCTTCGTTGCATTAAAATCACTTATTTCCATAGTGGGCGTTTCTATTTTTCTTTAACAATCCATATTTTTACAGCTTCTTCGACAGCTTTGGATAGGTCGCCCTTTTTCCCACCAAATCTTTCGACGGTCTTAAACCTGAGCTCCTTTTCCAGTTCGTCTGGGAGCTCCACGTTGATTCTACCCATTTTACTTACCTACATCAATTTTTAATTTTAATTTTTTACACGAATCGCACGTGTTACATGTTTTTCCAGTAAGCAAAATGCCATACGCCTCGTCTTATTATTGTGTTTGTTGTCATTGTTTATTCACCTTAAATTTTGCTTATCTACATATACACATATATACTTACCAGCTTATAAGGGTATTGGCTTAAGCATTTAAGCGCTAAACATATGATCTGATGCATAAGAAGGTATTACCACAATAACCCAAAAAACAACCGTTTAGTTAGCGCGCGCGCTAGAACCAACTAGCAGGAAATTATAAGGTTTAATTTGTTTTTGAATAAGTTTTTTCATAATGTCCTGTGAATAGAATATCGGTATCGCCTTTTTCTAAGGCAGTGTTAGCCATTTCTAGAATCTCTTCTATCTCTTTTTAAGATATAATTCCTCTTGGTTTTATGTATGAAGAATCTAAGTATATAGCAGTGGTATAGAAATTTTCTGATGGAATTTTATCTATTTTCGCAGTTTTTTCTGGCTTCCATTATCAGAGATCATATATATCTGTTGCTGGACTTTGCAATTATTATAAGATAAGACGGCAATTTAAGAGAGGGAGAAGTCTTCGGCTGATTTTTATCCAACATTATATTAATAGATTGAGACTTTAGAGACTCCTTCTATTTTTAAAAATTCGGGTATTAATTCTGCTGGCATCTTTTTCTCAGTTATGAGCATAAGTTTGGGTTCAGGTGATAGCTCAGGGTCATCAACTATTGCTTGGCGAATACTGATGTTTTTTTTAGCGATCAAAGATGAAGCTCGAGCTAATATGCCATGAGTTTTTGCATCCGTAGGAATAATTTCTACCACACCAAGTTCCAAATATCTTGCTACATCCCTTAAAGAATGGCCAGAAGATCTAATATTACTAAATATTTTGGATAAATTCTCATCATCTTCGATCATTTGTATTGTATGCGATACTGTTCTTCGATCTACTTTTGCCACTCTGGCAATTCGTATTGGCGGTATCTCTATATCGTTACAGTAAATCTTACTTTCTTTAATGCTTAAACCATTTTCAATTAGAGTTCGGGCTACATCTAACCTTTCTGGGTGGTCTTTTAACCTATCTGCAATCATTTTCCACATAAATGAACATTAGTGTACTGATAGGATATAAATATAGCCTATGAGGGCATGATGATAATTACAGCTTAAAAATAGAATTATGTATTAAGTGGAACTAAATTATTATCAATTAGCTTTTACCTATACCAAACTTTTTAATTAATCATTAGTCAATTATATTCATGCGAATTCAAGTTACTTTAATCCCACCAGAATCAAAGAAACTTATATCACATGCGGTTGTATCGCTAGATGTCGTAGAAAAGGCTAGGCAAGATGGTATAATTCTTGTAGGCGCAAGTACTACATGCGCTTTTCTTCTCGAAGAACTACTTGATAAAAAGATTACTGAAGGCTATGGTTGCGGAATAACAATTCCTAGAGGAGCTTGTATAATGCAAGAAATGCTTGATTCAATACGTCAGCGAGGATATGCTAGGATTTGGGTTCTAGAGAAAGGCGAATTATGTGAGGAACCAAAGATAGATGCTGTGCTGAATAATATGGGATCTGAAGATGTATTCATAAAAGGAGCAAATGCAATAGATCCTGATGGTAACGCTGGAATTCTTTTAGGAAGTTCTATAGGAGGCACTGCTGGTAGAGCCTATGGAGTAGCAATGGCAAAAGGAATCAAAATAATAATACCCGTGGGTTTAGAGAAGATGATACCAACTCCTATCTTAAAAGCAGCTGCAGAGGCTGGTAGTCATAGAATGGATTATTCTATGGGAATGCCGGTTGGGATACTTCCTTTTCATGGAATGGTCGTTGATGAAGTTGAAGCAATTAAAATTTTAACGGGTGCAGAGGCAATTCCCATAAGTGCTGGAGGCGTCGATGGAGCGGCAGGAGCAATCACTCTGGTCATTAAAGGTTCGGAAAAGGCAGTTAAAAACAGTCTAGAGATTGTAAATTCTGTAAAAGGAACTATAGAGCCTAAAGTAATGGCTCCTGAATGTAAAAACTGCAAATATCCTAGATGCTCCTTAGGCGAAAAAGCATAATTTATTATTACCTTAATAAATCCTGAATTTCAAATTTTTCCTTCTAAATTAGATTCGTACTTTTGCTAGTATGAAACCAATTATAACTAATTGTAGTATCCTCAATTTTTTTGTTAAATAATTAATCTATATATCCTGACCATTTTATTTTCTTACCCCTTTCTAGAGGTAAAACCTTGACCTGATCCATAAGACCAGATGTCTCAATTTTTTTCATTAAAACTTCTTCTATCTGGAATATACCTGCAAAATTATTCATATGGACTTTAATTAAAAGTGGTCTTTCTGTTCCAGGTTCTATCTCAACCTTTGTGATTGAGAGTGCTGAGAGGGAGTGAATATCTGCCTTTCCTAATTTATAGGGAATTCTTGCTCTTCCTCCAGCCATATCACATCCATCGGCAATTTTTGATATTCCTCCTTCTACACTAAGGCATTTAATTTCATCATCATGCGAAAATATAGATTGCAATATCTCTTGTTTTAGTTTAAATGTCTTTTCTGTTTTAACTCCATAAATTTTACCTAAGAGGCGTTTTAATATAGGACCTGCTACTATGCAACCATTTATGTGATGAGATTTCCTATGAACGGAGTTCCCAATATCATGAAGATAAGCCCCATAAAATGAAACCAATCTAGAATCCGATTCATCACCAATCCCTTCTTTGACAACTCCAAGTTTTATATGGTTTTTCAATATGTCAAATATCTCTAATGCTGTACCACCTACTATCCTTGAATGCACAGGGCCGTGATCATTATAACGGAGACGATTAACAGCCATAATATTTGCCATTTGGAGATAACATTGGGTTTCAACATCTGATTCCAGTAAATCATATGCTTTTAAGATCTTTTCATCCTTTCTTGTTTGTTTCTCAATTAATTTTAATGACACTTTAGCCATTCTATCTTATCTCCCAATGGAATATTATTTATTATTCGCAACAATGTGAAAGTGGAATCATTCTTTCATATAAAGAACAAGTTAACTAATTTTTATGAATGTTTTTCATCAATACTCCTTGAATAGATGGAAATTTAAAAGCATCTACTTTTAATTAATCTTAAGGCATCGCATTTGATGTTTAGAATTACAATGTTATAACTAATATTTGTGAACTTTGCAAAACAAAACAATAAAAAGGTCTCAATTTATTAAAGGAAAGTCTTTTGGATTAATCATAATACTAAACTCGAAAGAATTTTTCTCAAAAAAAGAAGTGCGACAGTAGCTTTGTCTATTGGATTGGATAGTTATTTAATTACTAGCATGATACTGGATATTGGTGGATATTGAAGTAAGAGTACGGAATAATCGCTGAATAAGAATTAGGAAATAAAATTGAATAATCTATAGAATATAATCTATTATACTGAAAAAGTAATTATGGCATCTGCAAAATGTAAAATTGCTATCATGGGTAATAGAATCATTATCGTTGAAATTCTAATAAAATAATTGTTTCTAATGTATTCTGCTGCTAGAGGACTAAAAGTATAATAAAAATTATTGATATTATTGGTTGGATCCTTGCCAATAATTTTCGAAAGCGTATCATCTCTTACATGTCTTAAAAAGTTGACTTCAGGTTCAAGCGCAGTACCAAAGAAAGCAGTAGCTATTAAACATAGTTCATTTCCATTTGATGGGGATGTAGTTATTTTATCCTCAAATATATAAGAATACTCAAAAGTTATAGTTACTCTTACTTCTCTTTCACCGAACATGTCTCGATTAGCAAATACTAATTCATAGGAAAAATCTGGAGGTAAACCTTCTAATACTCCCTCCCAACTTGAAGTCTCGGTTGCTATGGAGACTGTACCATCTTCACGCCTAATTACAAATCCGATTGTTTGGGGTACTCCTAAAATAGGTTTTACTATAAAACCTCCAGTTAGGACCGCTCCTTTTATTGTAGCATTATGAGTTTTACTCGGGATAGTAAAATAATAATTTTCAGCAGAATTTGGTTCTATAATGAGTGTAAAACCTTTTTCTAAATAATAAGAACCTTTTGAGATAACATAAGTAACACTCGTATTTTGAGCGTACGTATTAAGACTGTGCAATGAAACAAGTCCTAATAGTAAAAAAATAATGCATGATTTTCTCAAGAGTAAGGATATCGATCTTTTCATAATTCAAATATTATTTTCGGTCCCTATAAATTTAAGTGTAATTTTGAATAATAATTCTCACATTGGACTGAAAATTGCTATTTTATTGATTATAGAAACATTCGCATCTCTGTTGTCGGTTGAAATCCTAAAGACTCATATAAAGGTCTACTAACCTCCACAGCATGCAAGGTAAGAGTCTTTAAACCATTTTCTCTACACCAATTTATTATGTTCTCCAAAATTTTTTTCGCTAAACCTTGCCGTCTATACTCGGGGTCTGTGTACATGCTATGTACATAAACGTAACGTAAAGTATGGTCTTGAGGCCTAGGCGGTTGTTCATAAATTGATATTGCGCCTCCAGCAACTATTTTTTTATTCATTTCGACAATCCACGCTTTGAAGTATCCTTCAGTTAATGCTTTTTTAATATAATTCTTGTAAGCACTATCCATATCGTCAAGTGCTTTCTGATTCTTAGCGTTAGTAGCCTCTACAAACATTTTCCTTCTTTGGTTTACTAGTGTCAAGAGATCATCCAAATTTGCCTCTCTAAGCTTATATTCTCCCATATCTATAACTTTCACCAATTAGTTGTTATCTTCTAAACAAAGTAAATTAGAGCCTACACATTAAAGTTAGTTTACCCAACTCAATAATGCCATATACTAAATTTTCTAATAAGTGCGCGTGCTATCAATTAAAATTGTTTTATTACAGATAGTTCACTAGATTTTAAATTAATTTTCTTTTATAAAAAGTAAGACTAATATTGCTGAAAAAACTGAAAATGAAGATATTTTCAATATCGTGGGAATCTCCATTATTGTTGCAAAAGAACCACCAATAAAAGAGCCTGACGCTAGACCAATATCTGAAGTCAACCATATAAGTGCTGAGGCTAAATTTATATCAGTTGATTTTACATTATCGCCCATAAAAGCTGCAGTCGGAGCTGTTCTTATGCCCCAAGCTACTCCGTATATGGCCATTAAAATCGCTATAATGATGATATTGGAGATAAAAGGAATCGAAAAGAGAGCAAAAAAAGCTAAAGAATACCCAAATATTAAGGGGGCCTGTCTACCAATTTTATCTGACAAAGTTCCAATTGGAATTCTTACTAATGCGTTTGGCAAACCTCTGATGGCAAAAAGTATGCTAATTGTAGTAGTAGTAAACCATAGAGTCTCTTTCGCATATATTGGGAAAAGTGTTCCAAAAAAGCCAGTGGCTACAAAATAAGTAATTTGAGCATAACATATAAAAAAAATATTTCTTGATTTGAAAATCTTGAATAAGGACGATAATGGGAAAAAATTTCTCATCATTGGCGGTAAATTTTTTTTGGTGTTTATTTCTATCTTATTTCTTAAGTAAATAGTTAAAAATATTATAATACAAAGCATGGGTAAAAATGTCGCAAAAAAAAGTATCTGTTTATAATGAAAAGTTAATGCGAGAAAGCCTGTAAGTAATGGCCCCAAAATCATTGAAGAACCTATTGAAGTATAGTATCTCCCCATAGCAAGTCCTCTTTTGCTTACTGGCGCAGAATCTAATGCCATCGCAATACTTACTGGGCCGAAGGATGCAAACGATAGAGCATAGATGATTGTTATGGGGTAAAGATAGATTGGTGATGGTGCTATGGAATATAGAAAAAAAGCTGTAAGTTGCATAAATAGAGATATTAGTAAAGTAATCCATTTTCCTATTCGATCAGCGATAAATCCAAAAGGAAGTCTAGTTAGGATTGTAATTCCGGGAAACATCGCCATTAGTATTCCAAGTTCGAATTTTGAAGCGCCTATGTCGATTATATATAGAGGCAATATTGGATGAAACATCATGAGCCCAGTAAAATAAGCGAAAGTAAAACCGGTAGCTAAATATAACTCCTTGTTAACATTCGCACTTACATTGATAGAGGCGTCCATTTAAAAAATCCCCCAGTCTCAATTGAAATATTAATGTTAATTGACTCAAAAATATGCGAATACCATCGAATAATAATCATTAATAAATGTAATCCTGTTTGGGGTATTGCAAAATAAAGTAAAAAATTGAAAAAGAAATCAAAAATATTGGGTGTCATGTGAGATTGCTTACTTATGATGATTTATCTGAATCGATAAAAGCCACCATTTCCGAACTACGTAAAAAGATAAACTCCTAGGAAACGCCCATATCTAGAATACTTCTATCCTACCCTCTATCCTTAACTAGTTAACTCATCCAGTGTAAGCGCGCGCTCTTAATTTGTATATTAATTGGTTTGAATTTATTGGATTCATTCAACTTTTTCGAATCTTGATAGGTATTCGCTAAGGATCACTCTGATAGTTTCAGTTATAGAGTCTAGATACCGTCTTTCTTTTTCTTGTTTAGGTCTTTCAGCCATTTTTCTTGTTACTGTGATAGTATATCTTTCATATTGGATATAACTCATAACATACTTTCGATAGATATCGATACCTATTGTATTATGAGGAAGATACTTTGCATATATGCGATATATTTTATTGTGTAGAAACAACTAGTTAGTTTTAGTTTACATGATTTTTATCATACATTATTCAATATATTCAAACTATCATATACTATTCAAACAATCTGCCAATATATCCAATATATTCAAACGTCAATTGTCTTAATCAAATAAATCATTCTAAAAGGTTATTGCAATTTTTATTTTGAAAATCTCAACACTTCATGAAATTTAGAACTATTCTTTTGAAAGCATATACGCTAAATTACTAATATAGAACATTCAGGAAGTGTTCTTGTTCCATAAATGAGATCCCTTAATTTCGCATTAAATTCATTTATCCTATTATCTATGTAAAGTAATTTAGTTAAATTTTGATTGGGTTGATAGATTTAGGACGTTTTTTAATGCCACTGAAGATAAGAGGAGAGCAGAGTTCGCCAATTAGAGCGGGTGCTATTTTAGAAAATTAAGCTTTCACTGATGTTCAGAGTCTCTCGAAAAAAATAATTTTTTAATTAATAAGATAAAAGATACTGTCAAGATTTTTTTTGATTTATCGCCTTTATAACTCTCTCAATTTCTCCTAAATCGTTTAAAATATAGTCTGGTTTAAGCCTTTTTAATTCCTCATAGCTATGATGACCTGTTGTAACTGCAATAGTTATAGCTGAAAATTTTTTACCACAATCAACATCCCTAATCGAATCCCCAATCATCACAACTTCACTTCCTCTGAATTCGATATTAAACTTTTTTTCTGCTCTCTCAAGAGAGAGATTAAATAGACCTTCTCTGTCATCTGCTTCTTCTCCAAATGTTAAAATATCGAAATATTTTTTTAAATCTGTCACCTCTAGAATTTTTCTTGCGATCTTTCCAGTACTTCCAGTCAATAGACCTATAGGGTAGTTAAGCGAAGAAAGTTTCTCTAATATTTTTCTAGCGCCCGGCAAAATATTTCGAATTTTTATATCGTTTGAATTGCTAATACTTTGAAAAAAAATATTAGCAATAGCATCCAATGCTATCTCAAGTTCATTTTCTAGAGTATTTTTATCAATTCCTTTAAGTTCGCCCATCTCTCTTATAATATTGGGAATAGTCTTTCCTGCAAAATCTATTTCTTTTAGATCAGATTGAATGCCATAAACCTCTTTAAAAGCCTCAGTGAATGCAATTTGATAATATTCTAAAAAAT
>JAOZGV010000144.1 GCA_026015225.1 Candidatus Bathyarchaeota archaeon | reverse complement strand
CTATATCTGACAATGCTTTTGATGGAGCTTGAAGTACAATTAGTAATTGTTTTGAACATGATAGATGTTGCCAAAAATAAGGGGTATAAAATTGATGTAGATAAACTCTCTACTCTTTTGGGCGTTCCAGTAATTCCAACGATAGCTATTAAAAAGGTAGGTATGGAAGATTTAAAAGATGCGATTTTAGAAGCTTCAGAAAGGGAGAAAAAAAGACACCGCCATACAGGCCTTTCTTATGGAGAAGATATTGAGGAACTCATAATAAAAGTTGCAAACATAATCGAAGAAGATCCAAAATTAGTTGAGCTCTATCCGCCTCGATGGTTGGCAGTACGATTACTTGAGGGGGATGATGATGCTATAAGAAGAATACAGGATAGTCGATGCAAAGAGAAGTTGATTGAGGTAATTCAATGAGTTCTAAGATCTCAAAGGACGATCTTGAAGTACTGTTGGCAGATAAACGATACGAATTAATAAGCAAAGTGGTAAACGCTTCTGTTGTAAAAGGTGAGAGGAAATGGACTCTTTCTGATATGCTTGATAAGGTTTATTTAGATAAATATTTAGGAATTCCAATTTTTTTACTTGTTATTTGGTTCATGTTCCAATTTACTTTCGTCATTTCAGCCCCATTTATGGATATGATCGGCATGTTCTTTCTATGGCTTGGAAATTATGCTTATCTCATACCCAATGAAATATTAGCATCGTTTATCAAAGATGCCCTCATTGGTGGCATTGGTTTTATATTGGTCTTTGTGGCACCAATTAGTTTCCTTTTCTTTACTGTTGCAGTACTGGAGGACAGTGGATATATAGCAAGGTCTGCTTTTGTGATGGATAGGATAATGTTCAGAATAGGATTAACGGGTAGGTCTTTCATACCTATGATATTGGGCTTCGGATGTAATGTACCTGCTATTATGGCTTCAAGAAGCATTGAAGGAGAAAAAGATAGATTGATAACCATACTTATAAATCCATTTATTTCTTGCAGTGCAAGACTTCCAATATATGTTCTTTTTGCTGGAGCTTTCTTTGGGAATTATGCTGGTTTTGCCATATGGTCAATGTACTTGCTCGGAATAATTGTGGCGATTTTTTCAGCTTTATTATTCAGAAAAACAATTTTAAAGGGTGAACCTGCACCTCTAATACTTGAACTTCCGATCTTTCGGAGGCCCAGTTTAAAAACTGCATTTAGTCTAATGTGGAATAGAACCTCGACATTTATTCAGAAAGTCTTCACTTATCTTTTGATTGGTGCAATATTCTTGTGGGCATTATCAAATTTCCCTTTAGAAGTTAATATTGAAAACTCTTATGCAGCCATGATAGGTCATTTAGTTGAGCCGATCTTCAAACCCTTGGGTTTTGACTGGAGGAGTGCAGTTGCATTCATTTTTGGTTTCTTCGCAAAAGAGATAGTCGTAGAAACATTTGGAATTCTTTATGCGATAGAAGGTGAAGCGGCTATGACAAAAGCGATTTCAGGATCAATGACTGCCCTTAGTGGATTTGCTTTTATGGCATTCTCACTTCTTTATATTCCTTGTATTGCAACATTGGTTACTATTAGAAAAGAAACGGACTCATGGAAGTGGGCGGGACTATCTATCATATACAGTTTCATTGTTGCATACCTGGTAGCAGCTTTAATTGTAGGATTAGGAAGATTTATCGGATTCGATTAGACTTGGATTGATTAATCAATATGGAAAAGAAAGGATCGTTTTCAAGTAAAACTGGAATTTTAATAGCAGGATATGCAGCATTGATCGGATTATTCTATGTTTTTTTCGGCTTACTTGAAATTCTAAACGGTCTAGACATGACAAATTTCTATTCAATCCCCTCAGATATAATTGGAGGATTAATGCTAATATTTATTGGATTTATCTTCTTAAGAGGAATAGGCGAGCTATCACAAGCGAAGATAAGCGGGATCTCTTACATCCTTGTTGGAATTATGATGGCGCTATCTTATAGTGGACTTTTTATTCTGATTATAGGAGTAGAAGGAATTGAATTCTTACTTGGTAAAGAGGAGTTTTTAGATTGGACATGGCATCATAGTATAAGACCCGAGATTTGGTTACCTGTTATAACAATTCCTACTATACTCTTTCTTTACTCTCATAAGAAAACCATAAACCCTTATTGACTTAGTGAATTGAATATGCTGATTGAAATATTAAATTTGATAGCAAGTGGGGATGTAAGAAGTAAAGAAGAATTGATAAACAAACTAAAAATCAATGGAACAACTCTTGACGATATTATTTCTACACTCATACGTAAGGGTTATTTGCAATTAAAAATCGAGAAAAAACAGTCATTTTGTAATTTATGCCTTTCTGAAGATAATTGTAAAGATGAATCAGTTTTATGCAAAGTATATGTAATAACTAACAATGGTACTGAATTTGTAAAAAGGTATAGGGAAACTCAAAATAAAAATTAGAAGGTGATTTGTATGGTTTTAGATAAAGATGATTTTCACGTTCATTTGGGTCATCTTCTTGAGAAAAGGTGTAGCAAATGTAGGACATGGAATCCCGCCGATCATGAGTTTTGTGATGAATGTGGTACAACCCTTAAAGAGAAAAAGGTCAAGACGTGCGGATATTGTAATGAAAGCAATAGATTGACAGCGCATTATTGCGGAAAATGTGGCAAACCTTTTGAAAGTAAAGAGAGATGAAAACAAACCATCAAGAGGTTGCGATTTAGAAAGCAAATTTAATGCTATGAATTTGTATGGATCGTATCTTTTAAGATATCAATGTTGTGTGAAAAAATAGTGGTCTTTCCTGCAGAAAAAAAAACACAAACTGCAAAATCACTTGGTGAAAAAAAGGTTTTTACTCCCTTAGCTATGCTTAGCGAAGGGGACGAAGGTAAAGTAAAAGAAATTCGAGGCGGTAGAGGGTTAATCAGAAGACTTTCAGAACTTGGTTTTATTGGAGGCGAAAGAATTAGAATCATACATTCCCACTCATCAGGACCAATTTTAGTTGAAATAAAAGACTCAAGAATAGCCATTGGAAGGGGCGTGGCTATGAAGATAATTATAGATAGATAGAGCACGTTATTTTACGAGAAGAAATCATTTAAAAAAAAATAACTAAAATTTTATAAATCAATCATATTTGGTGGTTTGCCACGTTTTTTATATTTCTCATCAAATCATATATTGAGCTCCATAATTAATGCAATAGTCTTTTATTTCTTTTCTTGGCTTTGATTTTTCTTCAATCTGAATAGGTTTTTCAACAGTATTGGGCATTTTAGTTACCCCTCTTTTTCTTAAAAGAATTACTAATAGAATGATGATTGCAACTAATAATAATATTATCAGAAATGGCCAATAGCTAGTTAATGATTCGGATATTATTATTTCTATATTAATGGAATCTACAAAGCTCCCAGATTCAAATCCATTAACTTGAATCTTATAGTCTCCCACCTTCTGACATAAGAATTTCAGATTGAAGTCTTTTGT
>JAOZGV010000138.1 GCA_026015225.1 Candidatus Bathyarchaeota archaeon | reverse complement strand
TGTCGATTGTTCAAAAAAATTTGGAATGTTCGGATATATTGGATTCTCTGGTTGAGGATATTCATAATAGAGCATCCAGGGACCTGCGCTGTTGTTCCATATTGGAGAACCTATTCCAACCTCAAAGTCAGTACTGCTCTCAAAATCAATTCTTGAAGATTGCGCATAAGTAAATAGACTCTGATCCATCAAACCAAACATAGATGAGGTCAATAGAAATGTGAAAATTAATGTTAATAGATTCATTTTAATTTTTTTTACTGTGGTTACCCCAAAAATCCTTCTATTACGTTTGATTGCCAAAATTCCATTTTCTACGACAGAATTCTTCCTTTTTTTACAAATCCTCTTCAATTCAATCATCTGTAGATATGTGTAACACATTTACATATATAAAATTTGTTCTTGTGTACAACATATTTACAAGTTTCTACTTTTATGGTGCTAGTTAAAGCAGTAATAAAGCTTCTTGAAGAAAGGATAACTCAATATCCAATTTTATTTGAATTAGGTGTGCTGCAAGAAATAATAAATAAAATTTAACATTATGTAATATTGTTGAGTGTTGTTGCTAATCAACATAAATATCATTGATAAATATCTGGGCTTAATAAATTCATTATTACTTCGAGCTTTATTATTCAGAATTTTTTATGTTTCCTTAATGGATTGGCGCCTAACTCCAAAAAGAATTAAAGGGCACTTGACCCGAGGTACAAGAATGGCAGCGATATTTCATCCACCTCTTAGTAAATCTTTTAAAACTGGAAAAGCGTTAGTGATATACCATTCTACCACTGGAAACACTAAGAAAGTTGCCCTCGCGATTCAACGGGGTTTAAGAGAAGGTGGATTTGAACCTATTATAAAAGAGGTTTCAGAAGCATTAATAGAAGATTTGTATAATTATGATCTAGTATGTTTTGGATCATCTGCGATCCACTCCCTTCCACCAACCCAAGTAATGGAATATATCTCTAAGAAAGGATTAGAATATAGAAAACGTTATGACGTAAAACTACCAGCTAATAAAATTCCTGGAAAGAACGCATTAGTTTTTGTTACTTTCTCAGGACCTCATATAGGCGTAAATGAAGCGCTTCCTACAGGTAAATACCTACGCCAATTCTTCGAACACCTAGGCTTTGCTGTTAAAGGAGAATTATATATCATTAGTGAATTCCATGGATGGAAAGAAGGAAGTACCAAAGGATATCTAGGTGACATAAAAGGTAGGCCGAATATCGAGGATCTAAAAAGTGTAGAAGAAAAAACATACAAAATTGCTAATGCATTAAAATAAACAATATGCTCTAAGTATTCTAATTAAGAACTATTTGGCATTTAAGTAAATTCTGAAGAGTTAATGTAAGATTGAATCCAGTTATTATTTTGGACGGGGATAGGGGGGATATAACAAGTTTAGGTCTTGGATGGTTATTTGCCAGACGTGGTATCGATGTATATCTTGCTATGGAACAAAATAACAAATTTAATACAGCAAAATTCAGCAGTTATTTTAAAAAGGTTTATAATATTCCTGGAATTGGGTACAATCGAGAAGTTGTGAAAAGATTTTTAAAAAATTTTTGTTTGAGCAATCGTGCTGTTGTCTATCCATTTACAGATTCCAATACTCTCATACTTTCTGAAATAAAAGACGAGCTTCCTGACAATTATTACTATGTAGTGGGTGATAAAGAAGCGGTTGAAACCTTAGTAAAAAAAGATAAGTTCTATCAAACATTGCAACACAGCAGAATAAACTATCCTCTTACCTACTTTCCTAAAGATCAGGATTCCATTCAACAAATTGGAGCCATGGTAAGCTATCCAGTATTTGTTAAACCTTCCATTTCTCAATTATTTTTAAAAATATTATCAGAAAAAAAGACATCCGAAGAATCATATTTTAGAAAAAAATTCAATCATGGATTTGTAGCATATTCAAAAAAAGAATTAACAAAATACTATCAGTTCTCAACAAGACATGGGATGAAAGTTATGGTACAAGAGCTCATTCCTGGGCCTCCAAGCTCCAGTTATCAATTAGAAGGGTATTATAACTCATATTATGATCCAGATATTATATTCGCTCGTCAAAGATTGAGAATAGAGCCTTTAGATTTTGGGGATGCTGTTTTAAGCATCAGTATACCAATAAAAAAACTCACAGAAGAAAAAAAGGTCATTAACGAATTCATCAAATCTATCGGTTATAAAGGACTTATGAGCGCGGAGTTTAAGAAAGATCCTAGAGATGGAAAAATGAAAATCTTGGAAATTAACACAAGACCTTGGTTAAATTGTTGGCTTTCATCGGTATGTAGATCCGATATAATCTTCTACTCTTATTTAGATGCAATAGGAGAAAAGACAAAAAATATTGAGGAATATGAAATAGGTGTTAAAAGCATAATTCTTCCTTCTGATCTTCTTGCTTCAGCAAAGATGTTGAAAGCTGGTAATTTATCATTCCAAGATTGGATTAGATCTTATCTTGGAAAAAAATGCGTCAATTATTTTTCAAGAGATGGTCTAATATCATTCATTATGCTCTGTATTGTCGAAGCTTTAAAAATTCTAAAAAATAAATTAAAACGTTAAATTTTTAATCTTTGATTAGCACAGAACATGCTCTTCAGCTATTTCCATAATCCATTAGATTTTTTTATTATATTTTGTAAGCGCTACTTTTATCATTTATACTACTTTTTAGATAATTGACAACTGCTAAAATAATCATAACAACAAAAAAAAACTTTACTAGGGACGCGTATGGAGTTACATCCTCAAGAATGGTTTGAACTTTGCTAGGAGTATCTTTAAATAAAGATTCTTTCATAGGCGATGGTTCTATAGTTGTTTTTGGATGAGTCTTAATACTGGGCGTAAGTGCCGAAGTAGTATTTGGCTGTAAAGTGGGTACTAGCGTGCGAACTTCAGATTTTGCTTCCAATGCAAGATTAGCCCAAGTAGATGGATTAACGTGTTGAAAAGTTTTTGGAAAAAGCAAATTCGTTGGCATACGAGAATTTTTATCTTCTGCAAACGCGCAAAATCCTATTATTGAACTGTTTTTAAAGAGTTCTCTTGAAATAGCGAACTCATATATTAAGTGTGGCAACTTCAGGTATGGATCTTTCTCAGCATCATTCGTTGATGCAACCTCGAATCCAAATTGAATTTTTTTTTCTAAAGCCCAGTTATTTCCATTCCCCTTCCAAATAATTCCTGAAGCATTCCCCGTACTCCAATCCAAACCGATCATATAATCATCAAATTTTGGTGCATTAGCCTTGTCATTATTAGTATCTAGACATATCTTTGCTACATCCTTTTTATCAATATTCTTATCTGAGATATAGTCGATGAGAATATACAAGAAATTCTTGTCGTCTTTGATACAAAAATAACCAGAAATGATCTGCGTCATTTCATTTCCACGTTTGAGTGAGAATTTTGTAGCGTCTTCCCACTCATGCGGGGTTGTCCACTTTCCATCAATCGTAACTTCATTAATTGAAATTGAACTTGTAATTGCAATTGTTGCAGAGCTTCTTGCAAAGAAAAGCATAAAGCCTAAAAAAGTGGCGATGATTAGAATTTTATTTTTTTGAGAAAATAAAATCAATTAACATGCTTCCTCTTGAAATAATTATAAGCTGTATTTCTTTAACTTTGTGTACAAATAACGAGAGTAAGTCTCTTTCTGAAACATTATCATCACTTCTTAATCATTCGATTTTCATTGAGTGATATATACCTTCATCACTGTAAACTAAAAACTAGATGAAAAAATTAGATTGTTGGAGCATTGAATTCCCCATTTTTCGGGAATTCATGACTGCAATTTGGGCATTTAATCAATCCACAATTACCTAAAGAAGCAGAAGGACATCCCGAACATGCAAAAGCTCGTGAGTAACTAATATCGAATCGAGAGCCACATTTTGGACAAGTTAATATATTTTTCAAGTCGAATTTACCTCATTAATAATAAATATCACTCAATACGAGTTCTTGTTGGGATATAAATAAATTTTTTAAAATCACAACTGTTGTGCTTTCCTTAAAGATTTAAAGAAAAATTTATAATTTTATTTGATGACAGAAAAACAGATTATTTAATTCACTGTAATTCTTCCAACAAAGGAATGTATAAACATGCGATTAAATAGACTGGAAAGAAAGATCGATAATCATATACAAGAAATAAGTAAGTGTAACCAACGAGGAGGGAGAATGCTCTCTATTGTTGATCTTATTAATGCTAACACTTTGGATAAAAGGATAGCAGCATATTTTCTTGCGACAATCTCAAAAGGAATTTCATTTTTAGTTGGATCAAAACCTGGTGGAAGTGGAAAAACTACAATTATGGGTGCTTTGTTGAATTTTATTCCTGATGTCGATATCATTCCCGTAGAAAATAAAAGTACAATAGATGAGGCTTTTCAAAGTAGAGTGAGAAAATGTTATCTGGCACATGAGATTGGTCATGGAAGTCATTATGCCTATATTTCTGGAGAAAATACAGAGAATTTCTTAGAACTTTCAAATAACCATATCATTGTAAGCAATCTGCACGCTGATAATATTGATGATATTCTAGACCATGAAGGAATAAATAATGCTAATCTAAAAAATATCAATTTATTGATATTCGTTAATATGATCATTAACAGATCCCTAAGTAGGCGAATAGACTCCATTTATGAAAATCAAGGTGGTTCGAATATTAAAAT
>JAOZGV010000116.1 GCA_026015225.1 Candidatus Bathyarchaeota archaeon | reverse complement strand
ATTATTTCCGGTGTCGAATAATTTTGTTTTGTAATCGGGATGCTAGTAAAAGGCGGCGAAGAAGTTTTTTCTGCAGGTTTAGTTATTTCCTTCGGTATGTTAGTAATTTTACCTATTGAATAGGTTATTTCTAGTTTTGGAATTTGCTCTTTTAACCCACTTTCCTTGGAGTTGAATGAAAAACCTCTAAAATTAGTCATTTCTTCAGTTGTTATGACAAATGTAATCTTTTCAAGATCTTTTTTAATCGCTTGATTGAGGATATCAATAACATCAAATGAATAGAATTCTTTTTCCTTACTTAATTTAATACTGCTTATATGATATTTGGTGAAGTTAGGTGCATTTTTCCATTTAATTTCAAACTCCCTCCAAGATGAGTCTGGACAAAAATGAACAAATCCCTGGATATTGGCATCTAAACTAGAGACGTAAATTGTTAGATGAGCAGACTCTATGGTGATGTTGGGGGGAATATTGGTTATATAGAACATAAGGTATGCATTAGAAACATGACTTTTGCCCTGTACAGAATTCCAATTGTATACATTTAATGATCTCCTATCTCCATAATTATCGCTGGATGATCTATCTCTTACCCAAGAATCTGCTACTGGATTTAGAGTAATCGTATTAGAGTCTATAGCCTGAACTAGTGCTATAGGAAAAAACAAGAATATTAATAATATTATTACACAAACATTCTTCTTCAATTGGAACCCTCTTTCTACTCATAATGATTATGATATTATGAATCGGTAAATTAATTGAAAGATGTATTAAATATTTCAAATCAAAATTACATTTATATTGACACTAACAACCCTTAGATTTTATTATATTTAATGATAAATTTTAAGCGATAAAGGTAGTTATTATTCTATTGTTGAAAAATTTGTCAAAATTATTGACCAAACATGAAATATTTGACCATATTTCCGATATAACAGAAGGATCTACAATCGTTCTTATTGATGAAACTAGATTTGAATCTATGCTATTTCTAAATTCTCTTCTTTCTAAAAGAAAGAATGATATATTAATAATTTCATCTGATCCCGTTGATACTTCTTTTAAATTTCATAAAATTGATTTTGCAAAAATACAAGATTTAACTTCTCTTAGTATTGAAGTGGAAAGTTGTAGACGTAAATTAGGAAAAAAAGGAATTATTATTCATAATTATCTGCCCCATATTCTGATTAGAGACGGTGAAGAGCCAGTAATTAAATTGATTGAACATTGGATAATTCGAAAATCTTCATCAGGTTTATCAGAATTTTTAACACTTCCGCAATCTACATTTCCACTTTTCGAAAAGAAATTAAAATCACTTGCAAATGGGATAATTAACATCGAATTAGATAAAAGCGGTGATCAGAAATTTCTTTTTTTCTCCATTCATAAATCTTGTAAACCAGAGTATCATATGGAGCAATTTCCTTTCATTGTAAAAGGCAATCAACTCTTGGTAAGATGGGGTGATGGATTTGCAGATAAATTACCAACAGAAGAGGAAACCGAGATAAAAAGTAAGATTGAATTTCTACAAAAAAATGTGCACTCATTAAAAATTATTAAATCCAAATCAACTCATAATTTAAGTCCTTATGACAATTGGTTATTATCACAAATACAAGATAGAAAGTTAGATGATATATACATATTTTTTCCTGAAAAATTTGAGGACATACTATCAAAAATAGCAAGGTGGAATCTAAGAGGATTTATTAAATTTGAGAACTTTAAAAGCAAACCCCTCCCTCCTATAAAGCCATTAAGCCGTTTTAGTAAATTTGCCCTTTATCTTCCAACTGAAATTAGTTTATTTTTTCTAAGGAAACGAAGTCATACAATTCCTATTAGAGTTTACCACACATTAAGAAATTCTGTAGAATCCTTCTTAGCAGAGCAGATCCCTGAATTTGACTTCAATCGAGAACATGCTCGTGCATTGAATGAAATAGAGATGTACTTCCAGGAACTGACCGCTAGAATGAGTGCCATTCAAACACACTCAGAGTTGGGAGAGGATGCAAGGTTAAAATGGGATATAAAATATTTGCCTAAAATAATTACACTCACTCTTTATTATGGATACAAATTAGTGCCAAAAATTAAACAAATTTCCGAAGAGGAGTATAACATTACAATTAAAGATTGTTTTATTTGTTCTAAAATAAAATCTGAGAATAAACCAGTTTGCCATCTTTTAGTTGGGACTATAATGGGGAGCAGTGCAGTTGTTTTTAAAGAAAAATTTGACTGTTATGAGGCAAAATGTAAAGCATTAGGAGATGAAGCTTGTGAATTTATCCTTAAACGCGTATGATTTTATGAATTTCTAATCGTGTTTTAATCTATTCAAAATTAATCACAGATTGGACTAGTCGTTGTGACAATATGTGTATTAAGATATCACATTAATTCAAGTGTTTGATTTATAGTTCAAATCCTCGAATATAACGAGTGTACTTAATTAAATATATTTGTGATATTCATGGATATAATCAGGGATTATTATATTCTCATGATTACCGAAGGATTTCATGATGTTTAAGAAGCTGCTTATACTTTTTTCATGCATCATCCATTTTCTAATTGCAAAAGCCCTAAGAATCTTCGCGCCATAAATAAGTCCATCTGTATCTACTATTTCATTCGATCTGTGTGTTTTCAATAGGGTTTTAATACCCTCGATATAGATTAGATCACCAAGCCATATTGCATCTTCTATGGCTTTACAATTTTTTAACTTCTCTATCAATGATTTCTTGTCATTCTCCAAATCTTTCTCTTTTATCAATCCTCTATCCAGCGCAAGTAAGACCACACTATTTGTGATGTTTAGTGATAAATCCTCTTCTAGGTCAGCAACATCATCATAGATATTACATCCCTTAAAGAAATAATCGACTGCTTTTCTGGTATTATAGATTGTTTCCATATCTTTATCGTTCATTTCTCCTAATGCTTTCTCTAAAAGGCAGAAATCTATGTCAATCCATACTCTTCCTACACTTTTCTCATTTACTTTCTGAATATAGTCTTTAATTTTGAATTTTGCTTCATCTTTAATTTTTGCGCTCATAGAGTTTATTTGACCATCAATATAGTTCTGAAAATCCTCTAAATATATCTTCCAAGTAAATGAATGATCTGGAGTTCTATTCCGCACTGTATTAAAGGTCCATCTTGCAATTTCATAGCAGGAATTTTCAGCCTTACCTAAAAAGCTTTGTTTTTTGGGCATTATGAATTCCTCTTCAGTGAATGCTTCTAAATGCTTATTTTGTGAATCAACTGCATCTGATTTTTTATAGAGGCTATCGCCTATATTGTCTAAAATTTTTATACTTGTTATCTCAGCCGTTTTTGCAAATATGGCTTCAAATACGTAGTTCTTATTAAATCTATGCAGGATGGGAAATGAGCTCAGTGCAGCTAAGTATGCTCCATAGTTATAATGCTTTTTCTTAAGTAAGCCTGTTTCAGTAAGATGTACTGGACCAGCAAATATTGGTTGATTTAAATTGTTTGTAAGCATGTCTTCAAAAGATTTTAGGACTTTGTTAATTTGAGTCAAAGACGATACTAAATTGATAGATGGAAATCTACTCATGCTAGAGAGTAATGATACAGCGGATATTTTGTAGAATAGATTTAATCCATCTGAGCGTGGTATTTTCTCTATTCTATTTTGAGAGATATTGCTGGGCATCGTATTCAACTTGCAAGTTACCTTTTTATTTAAAAAAGTGTCAGGTATGACGCTTTTTTTTATTATTTATGACATGTATGTGTCACAAATTTAAAGTTTACTAATTAAGAATTTTATGGAATAATTGTACAAATTGTGTACAATAATGGATGGCCTGAAAAATATCAAAATACCTTTAGTCGAATGCTATAG
The DNA here is from genome assembly GCA_026015225.1 of Candidatus Bathyarchaeota archaeon. Taxonomy (GTDB): domain Archaea; phylum Thermoproteota; class Bathyarchaeia; order 40CM-2-53-6; family RBG-13-38-9; genus JAOZGV01. Next base: position 7,860 of record JAOZGV010000116.1, on the reverse strand, counting down.
AAGAGAAAAATTAGAATATAGTGAGATACAACTTGATTCTGAAGAGGAGGATTAAATAATATAAAATCTCATAAAATATTGATACCAATAAATTATTTGTTAATTCTGAAACAAAAAATAGGCTTTATATAACTCATTGTGTCTCATCTTTTTTTTAAAATTGTAAAGTTGGAAGACTAAAAAATTGACTGAAAACGACACTGCATTGAAAAGAGACATAGGGTGGTATGGATCTTTCTGTATGGGCTATGCTGATGTAGGTGCAGATATATTCATCGCTCTAGGATTAGTAGCATTCTATGCTGCTGGTGGATCTCCTCTAGCTTTTGCAATAGCCTCAATAACATATATTTGTACAGGTCTTGCATATGCCGAACTTGCATCAATTTATCCATATGCTGGAGGGGCTCAAGTTTATGCAATGAAAGCCTTTAATGATATCGTAGGTTTTGTTGCTGGTTGGGCAATAATGCTAGATTATGTTGTTTGTACTGCGCTTTTTTCATTAGCAGCAACTGGATATTTAAGTTTCTTTTTTCCTGTTTTGAAATCGATTACTTTTCCAATTCATTTGTTAGGAATTGCGTTTGAAATTCCTGGACTTGGAGCAATCTCTTTCGTACTCGTATTACTGTTATTGTTTCTCAATATTATTGGAATTCGCGAATCATCAAAATTTAATGAAATCTTAGTTACTGTGGGTCTTATAGTGCAGGCAATAATTCTGGTGTTTGGAATTCTATTAGCTTTCAGTTTATCAAGATTCTTAAATCAAATCTTAATTCTTGGATCGAGTGTCTCTTTTTCGCATATAAGTTATACTTTTAGTAATCTTTCTATATCAAATCAAAACTTTCTTTATGGCATTACTCTTGCAATGACTTCTTTCATAGGAATTGAATCAATAGCTCAAGCTGCAGAGGAAACCAAAAGGCCTTATAAATGGATTCCAAGAGCAAGTAAACTTTCGATACTCTCAGTCATTATATTTGCAATTGGATTATCATCTGTTAGCCTTGGAATAATGCCATGGGAGGATTTGGCAGCGGCGCAAACAAATCCGGTTGCAAAATTAACACAAGCAATACCTATCATAGGTGAATACATTGCTCCTATTATTGCCTTAGCTGGTTTTGCTATTTGTTATGTTTCATCCAATACAGGAATAATAGGTGCTTCAAGAGTTGTATTCTCGATGGGTAGATTTAATTTATTACCGAGATGGTTCTTTAAAATCCACCCAAGATTTAGAACTCCTTATCGTACAATAATAGTATTCAGTTTGTTAGGGGCTTCAATTGCGATTATTGGCGAACTCCATTTTATTGCTGATCTCTATAATTTTGGAGCACTTCTATCCTACATCATAGTAAATGTATGCCTTATAGTTTTAAGAAATAAAGAACCTGAAGCTTATAGGCCTTGGAAGCTAAAAGGGGATATAACTCTAAAAATTGGAAATAGGCACTTCATACTACCCGTAGTGAGTCTGATTGGATCGATTTCTTGCTTTATACTCTGGGCCTTAGTTATAGCGTATCATTCTGGAGGAAGGTTATTTGGTACGATTTGGATTATCATAGGATTGATGATATATCTCATATCAAGAAAAAGAATGAATATGCCTCTGATTAACAGTGGTTTGAGTGATGAAATAAAACCAAGTGGTTATACAATGGATGCTTTAGTTCTAATTAGAACACCGGAGAAAGAAGAAGAGGTAGTCTCATCAATAGTTCAGGCATTAGATACGCGATTTAATTTAACTTTATTTAATGTAATTGATCCGAGTGAATGGGGAATGTCAATTAATGATAAATATTCATATGATCAACTCAATAAAGTTCGAGATATGACTTTGAGTGAACTTGGTGAAATCTCCAAAATGTTGGAGGAGAAGAATTATAAATGCAATGTACTTGTAAGAATAGGCTCGCTTAGAGAAAAAATAGAACAAGAAGTAGAGTCTGTAGACTATGATGCCATAGCTCTCGTAAAAAGAAAGTCTACAAAGAGTGAAGTGGAAAAAGAATATGACGAATCCATTACACAAATTCTTTCAAAATATCCTGGTAAAATTATGGTAGTGAGAAGGTTAAGTAGTAGCTAAATCTTAAAATTTATTGAAGTAAATAATTTACTGCAATAAGCTTGGAGGAAACTTAATTCTGAAAAAAGAAACATCTAAACAAATTGTAAAAATCTTAATTCCAATCTCGAATTTTGTCGATCGAGAAATGCTTATCGAAGCTTTAAATATATTCGAATCTGCAAGAGAGATGTCAATAACTTTATTTAACGTTGTAGAAGTTCCAAGTACAACTCTGCCTGTAAGTTCATCATTATTTAAAAGAGAAATTGCTTACGAAAGATCCAGAATTCAGCCATTGGTAAATTGGATAAATTCTCAAAATTTTAATGTAACTTTGAAAGTAAGTGTGTCAAGGAGCTCGGCTGAAGGAATAATTGAAGAAGCAAATTTAGAAGGATATTCATTTATAATAATGATGAAAAGAAAATTAAGAGGAAGATTTCAAAAATTTTTTCATAAAAGTATAACTGAGGATGTTATTAAAAACACTCGATGCATGGTTCTTACATTCTTGATCGATGAGAAAAGAGCCCTTAGGTTATAAATTCAATTTTTATATTTGTAGATAATTCAAGAAATTTATTCATCATTTTAAGTCCAAAAAGATTTATTATTGTGAATATATTTGATGAATGACCTTCACATTAGAATTTAAAATAGAGGTTGAAGGGGATTCAAAATGATATCGATAATTGGAGCAGGAAAGGTTGGTAGTGTTTGTGCTTTTAACATACTCAAAATGCATCTTTCTGACATAATTTTAGTAGATATAATGGAAGGTCTTGCTAGAGGCGAGGCGCTTGACATGTTACAATCTACTTCTCTAATCGGTTTTGATGGAATAATCGAAGGTAGTGAAGATATATCCCATATTGAAAATTCAGAACTAGTTATTGTGATAGCTGGAGCAGCAAGGAAACCTGGTACTTCAAGACTTGACTTGACTCGCACAAATGCAAAAATCATTTCATTAATAATTCCTCAAATAGTTGATTACGCACCAGAGTGTAAAATAATGATAGTTACCAATCCCGTTGATGTTATGACTTACATAGCATATAAAAAATCAGGCTTTGAAAAAAATAGAGTTTTCGGAATGGGTGGTTTGCTTGATACTTCTAGATACTGTTCTTATCTTGCAGTTGAGCTTGGCGTGTCTAGAGATTCTGTACAAGGTTTGGTGATTGGCGAACATGGTGATGGGATGATCCCTCTCATCGACTATACTACTGCTTCAGGAATACCTATTAAAAAACTTCTAAGCAAAGAACAAATTGAAAAGATAGTCGAAAAGACCAAGACAGGTGGGATGGATGTGATCAATTTAAAGGGAAGTACTGTTTATGCCCCAGCAATATCAATAACAACAATGGCTAATTCTATTATAAAAGATCAAAAAAGAATTGTCTGCACACCTACTATTCCTGATGGAGAATACGGTCTTAAGGAGGTTGCTTTGGGTCTTCCAATAATCTTAGGTAAAAATGGAATAGAAAAAATTATTGAATTAGATCTAAGCGAGGCTGAGAAAAAGAACCTTTTAGGCGCGGCTACCGCAATAAGATCTGCTATATCCCAAGTAACTGAAATTTGAAAGGGATATTTCAAATTAGTCTGTTCATGGATTATTCTTATTATTATAATTATACCAGAAATTGAATATATTCAGATATGATATAATGAATAATTCGAAAATTAAAAAAATCTACTTCTAGGGATAATTCTTTAATATTCTATTAATGAAATCAAAATTTTTCTGAATATTTTTTTTTCCATCAACCATTTTTCCATGACCAGGAAGTAATAATTCTATATCCAAATTTGAAATATTTTTAACACTCGTTTGTAGAAGTGATGGATTACCTCCTGGCAAATCAGATCGTCCGAAGCTATTCTCGAATATTAAATCCCCGCTTATCAACACTCTCTGTTTTCTCCAATAAAAACAAACACTGCCAGGGGAATGGCCCGGGGTGTGAATTATTTCAAGCTTTAAACCATTATGTTCTATTGAGTCCTTAAGATAAAAATCAACTTTGGAATCTTGAAACGGCATATTAAACATTTCATATAGTAATCTAGCATCATTTTTGTAATAATCATATTCAATTTCATGCATTCCGATTTTTCCCCTTGAAATCTTTTGTAGAATTTCATTACTCTCACAATGATCAGGATGACAATGTGTATTTAAAATCGTAATGATCTCTTTTGAGTCGATTCCATCTCTCTTTATTTCCTGAAATAGATTCTCAAAATTAAATATATGTCCAGGGTCTATTAGAAGATGACTATCATTCTTTATCAGTATCGCATTACAGTTATTTTTAAATCCTTTATATTCATACCAGTATAAATTCTCATATAATTTCATTTAAATTCTAGATCGAGTAAAGTCTTTGTAAATTAAAAACTTTTTAATAAACACTATGCCACTCATGACAGGTAGTAGCTTTAATGGGATATTTGCTTGGGATAGTTGGAAAGCCGAACGTAGGCAAATCAACATATTTCTCTGCAGCAACATTAGCTCATGCACAAATTGCTAATTATCCTTTTACAACAATCAAACCAAACAAAGGGATTGGGTATGCGAGAATTGATTGTGTCTGTAAAGAATTTGAAATTAAAGATCAAGCAGCAAATTCAATTTGTATAGATGGAATTAGATTAATACCTGTGGAGATCATTGATTGTGCTGGATTGGTTCCAGGTGCATGGCAAGGAAAAGGACTTGGGAATCAGTTCTTGGATGAGATTCGAGCGGCAGATGTATTAATACATATCGTAGATGCCTCTGGTTCAACAGATATTGAAGGTAAAATCTGTGAACCAGGAGACCACGATCCTATTGAAGATATTAGATTTCTTGAAAACGAGATTGAGATGTGGCTTTTTAGAATTATTAAGAAGCATTGGGACAAGATCAGCAGAACATCAGAGGGTGATGAAAAGAACCTAGTAAATGAATTAGCAAATTTATTATCGGGTTTGTCTATCAAAAAAAACAGTATCATTGAAGCCTTAAGCAAGGTAAAAATTGATCGTAATAGACCAAAGTCTTGGGCTGATGATGATTTATTAGAAGTAGTGAGAATTCTCAGAAAGATCTCAAAACCGATTTTAATTGTTGCAAACAAAATGGACGCTCCTAAGGCAGGAGATAACTATAAGAGATTGCTCTCTGCAGGTTATAAGACAATTCCATGCTGTGCAGAAGCAGAATTGGCGTTAAGAAGAGCCGCCAAAAAGGAATTTATAAAATACATTCCTGGGGATGTCGATTTCAAATTAATTAATCCGGATATGCTCTCAGAGGATCAAAGAAAAGCTCTGATGAAAATAAAATATGATATATTGGAAAAATTAGGATCAACGGGTGTTCAGAAATCACTCAATTTTGCTTTTTTTGGCTACTTGAAAATGTTGGCAATATATCCGGTCGTTCATATTGATAAATTAGCTGATCATAAAGGAAGAATTTTACCAGATGTATATCTTGTAAAAGATGGAACAACAGTAAAAGAGTTTGCGCACTCAATACATTCAGAGCTTGAAAAGGGCTTTATATATGCCTTAGACGCTCGAAAAAAAATCAGATTGAGCGAAGATTACATTTTAAAAAACAATGACGTAATTTCTATCGTCAGTGCTGGAGGTCGAGGAGCTTAATTTATATCATTAATATTCTTTTTTTTAAATATTTTAAATTAAATGTATAGCTTTCTAAGGCATCATCCTTGAATAATATATAATTGATTGCTATCTTGATTTGATATGTTTTACAATCTGTGGTCTGACCTTCTTCAGAACTCTATAACCACATATCGGGCATTTTATCTCAGGAGTAATGGCAAGTTGTTCTGCTGTAACCTTCTCTTTACAGCTTATACACTCATATTCGATGCCAGTTGTAGGCTTTTCTTCAGCAGTTCCCAAATTTTATCACCGTAATTATGATCGAATAATTATCAGAGAAATAAATAAGAATTGAACTTATACCTTTAAAGATTATGCTTTCGTTCGATGTAATTGGCGATATTGCGATTATAAAATGCTTTCCTATTTTGTTAAAGCAAAAAAATATATCGATAGATATCTTTGCAAAAATACTTGAAAAAAACAAGCATATAAAGACAGTTCTCTGTCAAAAGGGTGGAATTAATGGGGAATACCGACTCGGTAATCTGGAGTGGGTTTTTGGAGAACAAAAAACTGATACCGTGCATAAAGAATATGGTTGCAAATTTTATGTAGATCTAAATCATGTATATTTTTCCCCTAGATTAAGTTTCGAAAGAATGAGAATCGCTCAAGAAACAAAAAATGGAGAAAAAATCCTAAATATGTTTGGTGGTGTTGGTAGCTTTTCGATTATGATTTCAAGATATGTCTCTATTTCTAAAATTTATTCGATTGATATTAATCCTAAGGCGATTCAATATGCGTTAAAAAATATAAAACTTAATAAAATTAATAATAAAATTGTGTCAATTATGGGTGATGCAAGGTATATAACTATGACCCACCTATCTAACAAAGTAGACCGTGTATTGATGCCTTTACCATTAAAATCATTTGAGTATTTGATATATGCAGTTAGAGCATTAAAAAAAAGAGGGATGATTCATTATTATGATTTTGTACACTCAACAAAGAGCGAGGATCCTATAGAAAAAGTAACCCAAAAAGTATCGATCAATCTATGTAAACAAGGGATCGATCATGGGATAAAATTTGCAAGGAACATTAGAAGCATAGGCCCAAATTGGCATCAAATAGTTTTGGATATAAAGATAAAATAATCAAGAAGAAATTTGTCATATTCAAGCTTTACTTGTTGGCAACTGTTCCTTATGGAATATCTTCCTAAATATTAACTATCTTAATTTTAGTTGGATATGCCTAAATCATTGTTAATATAAAATTTTCTCTATTATATTCACTATGCTAATTTTTTAGATAATAAAACGGAAAAACCAGTGAGGTAAATACTGGATTTTTTTTAAAAAAATTTACAAATTGAGAATAGTGCAATTGATTTGTTATGATTTATTATAGAGGAGACCCTGCACACTCGACTTTTCCCTTGATTCTCCTTAAGAAGTTTCTACATGTAAAGCACTCGATAAATGAAATTGTTTTATTCATTACTGGACAATCAACGCACTCTTTCTTCATTCTAGTTAGTCTTTTTCCCCCTATTGCTCCTTTTATATCGTTTAGGGTTTCCTTTGGTACTTTCAGAGCTCGAGGTAGAGTTCTAATTTCAACTATATATTTTGCCTTCTCTTCAACTTCCATTAAAAATACCTCTTCATCCAATCACTTAGATTCAATTATTTCAAATTTTTTTATTGAAGTAATATTCTGAAATTATAGTAGCTCTATTTTAGCATGATTTTACGTTTTTAATAATTCTTTTTCTATTACATTTCTATAGATATCCTATTAACTTTCCCTTAAATTTTAGCGTCAAAAAACAATTCATGAATTATTTCTACCAGATTTTTAAGAAATGGCATTCCTCGTGTTATAACTATCGAATTAGGAAGCCTGATAATGATTCTTAATCCTAATGGACATAGAATCCTTCTGTTTAAGTACCATAGGATTATTTTTAAATTGTGAATTTTTCATATCTCCTTCTGAGGAAAAATTATATAAAACATATCATTTTGTTATGAAACAAGTAAAAACATATTCGGTGCAACATTTTGGAGACTAAGGGTAGATTAGGAGTGATTTTAAGTTTAATCATTCTCTTT
>JAOZGV010000096.1 GCA_026015225.1 Candidatus Bathyarchaeota archaeon | reverse complement strand
AAAAGAGTAAAAGAAACTTCAAGAGAGATATTGAACGACAAGCAAATTCAACTAAGTAAAAAAACTAAAGATGCTCTTGAAATAAGAACCAATTCGGCTGCTATTGCTGAAATGGATGAAAGAATGCCAACGACTATGCTAAATGTGGCTATTGCTATAGAGCACATTGTCCTTGAAGCTGTAGAATTAGGATTGGGTTCTTGTTGGGTCAGACTTTTTGATGAAAAGAAGATAAAACAAATACTTAATCTCCCAGATCATCTTTGTGTAGTGGCGATTTTACCGATCGGCGTACCCATCGAAGATCCACCCTCCAGACCTAGAATGTCTGTATCTGCAATAACATCGATTAAATAAGCTTGTTTAAATTATAATTAATATATTCATAAAAAAATCCATCTTTTTGAGAGTCCGTTGATAGAACCTACAATATCTTTTGAGTAACATCTAATTAGTAAGATAATCTAAGATTTCATCAAGCTCACTGATGATGACGTCAACCTTTTTAGATAAAATTTCATCATTTCCCATTGCTATTGACAGACCGCAATTAGTCAAGAAATTCAAATCAAATTTACTATCTCCAACTGCTATGCATTCATCAAGAGAGATTTCAAACTTAGAGATATAATTCTCTAGAGCCTTATGTTTATCAACTAAATCAACTCTGTAGATGCTTTTTCCCGTTAGGTAGCCTTCATTATCGATCTCTAATCCATTTGCGAGAATATGTGATATCCCCAAATCTTTGGCAACTTTATTTGCTAAAATATCGATTCCTGCGCTTACAATTATGATCAAAAATCCAGTATTTCTCAACTCATTTACAACGTAGTTAACCATTTTTTTAAGCGAATAATCTGACAAAATATCCTCGATTAAAGTTATGTGAAGATTTTTTGGCCAGAAAGCAATCTCTCTATTCATAAACTCTTCAAAATCAATTAACCCCCTTGTATATGCTTTGATATTTGTCTGCTCTTTATCAAATGTATGGAAAAATTCGTGTATAGTGAGCCAACTGCTTTCATTCTCAACTAATGTACCATCTAAATCAAATGCTATTGCTTTGTACTCTTTTTTTCTAGGCATTTTTAGTACCATTCTATCAATTAGTCTCTAGATTCCGAATCCTATGTAATGGAAACTAAAAAATCTCTTACTTTTTTCATACTGGTTGACCAAGATGGAAACTCTTCATAACGTCTAAGCGAATTCTTGCTCATATCTAAAAGCAAATCTGGATTCTCTATAAGAATTGATATGTATTTCGAGAGCGATTGAAGGTCTCCAGGAGGAATTAAAAATCCCTCTTTACCATGTCTGATGATCTCTTTAGCAGCCCCATTGGTTGAAGCGATAACTGGAATCCCAAATCCTTGAGCCTCCAAGTAAACTATGCCAAAACCTTCATATACAGATGGAACAACTAACAAATGATTCTTCTTAAAAGAATCAGCGAGTTCATCTGAAGATACAAAACCTAAGAATTTCACTCTAGAATTCAAATTATGCTTTTCTATTAAATTATGTACGGATCTAGTATAATTAGGAGAAATCGAAGAATCTCCAATAACAGTCAAGATCCATTTCTCTTTATCAATAGAAGAAAGAGCATCAATTAATGTATGAAGGCCTTTATGTTGTAATAAATTTCCAACGAATAGAATACGTAATGGCTCTGATTTGCTTAAATATGAAGCAATATCATCTTGCGAACCTGTAGGATTAATATGGTCTCTTCCAGGATACGCAACTACTCCAAGCAGACTCTTTCCCATAAATGATTCTAAAAAATCTTGATTTGTCTTACTATTGAAAATGAAACCATCAACAGTAGAAAGATATCTCTTCTCTATAATTCGATAAAAGAGTTTGCTCATAGAATTCAAGGAAGCTGAATAACTCAAATGATGTACAATCGTGACTAGAGGATATTTAATTCTCTTTTTTAATTTTGTATTGATCCAGAATAAAGAGGGATGATTGAGCTCGTCCTGTAGCAACACATCTATTTCTGCATTAATTATGTGATTTAAAAAAGATTCAGAAAAATTATCTAAAATATTTTGCAGGTAATTATGTTTGTTTAAAGAGATTACCTTAACTTGGTCTCCCTTTTCTCTTAAATATTCAACTAATTTTCTATCATAAAGATATCCACCAGATTGTATATCCAAGTTACCGTATATTACAAGACCCACTTTCAAGATTGAACATCTTCTTGATAGAGAGCCCAAGCATCTTCAGATTCCCATATTTTAACAACTACGGAGTTAATGTAAGTTGCTTTTATTTGAGAGATGAATTTCTGACAAAATATCCTAGCAAAATTTTCTAAACTCGGATTAAACTCGGTGAACTCTTCAAGTTTATTCAATATCTTGTCTCTAAAAAGTTCTATGATATCATTGATGATTTTTTCAACTTCTACGAAGTTAACAAGATAACCGTTTTTATCTAACTTATTACCCGACAAAATTACTTCTACTTTGTAGGGATGAGAGTGTATCTTGCTTTCAAATCCTTTTTCATTGAGCAGATAGTGTTGGGCAATCAATTTTTTGATTATTGAGATTTTATACATAGTTTTCACTTTTTTAATATGTAAATAGTATTTGAATGGTTTTATCAGGCGATCTATCAATCATAGAGTATGCTTTATTAGCTTCAGATAAAGGAAATCTATTTGTTATGAATTTAGAAGGCTTGATAATTCTAATCATATCCCACGCCACTTGAATTCTTCTTAATTTATTCCACCGCCCTAGAAATCTAGGATCGATCGTACTTACTTGACTACTCATCACTCTAATCCTTTTTCGATGAAAATCTCCTCCAAGCGTTAAATTCGATTTCTTCTTTCCATACCAAGAACCAATGATCACTCTGCCAGAATAATCAGTTAAGATTAATGCATATTCTAATGCATCAGGATTACCTGAAACTTCGTAAGTCAAATCTGATTTTTTACCTTTCAGACATGAATCCTTGATAATTTCAGGAGAAATTCTCATAGAATCTAAGCTTTCAGTTGCTCCTGCGTCAAGTGATTTTTCTCTTCGAAGAGAATATTTATCAAGAGTGAGTATGCATGATAACGGAAAGTTAGACAAGAGACTAGTAGTCAATAAACCGACAATACCCTGTCCGAATACGATGACTTTCTCACCAATTATAGGTTTCCCATCCATTAACAGATTTATCGCAGTTTCTATATTAGGTAAAAAAGATGCTTCTTCTGGTTGAATATCCTTTGGCACTGGTATTAGGTTGTCTGGAGATGTTATAAAGTGACTTTCATGTGGATGGAATGAGAAAACTATTGATTTCTTCCAATCAGAGGATACTTCTTTCCCTATATCGACCACCTCTCCGACTACTGAGTATCCATACTTCAGTGGATACCTTGTTGGTTTATTGAAACGAGGAATTGATTCATCTAAAGGAACGTCGTCAGGAATTTGATTCCGATATACTAGCATCTCTGTCCCCGGACTTATTGAGGATACAATAGACTTTACCAATACTTCGCCTTTATTAGGTGATGGAATACTGTCTTTTCTTATAGCAATCTTATATGGAGCTTCAAAAAATAATGAAAGTTTGCTCATTTAAAATACTTCCATCGAGGAATCCCATAGATTATGAAATCGTCTCCCATTTTTACTACTTTAGATTCTTTCAAAGAGAATGACTTGTGATTATTATCAAAGAGCTTTTCTTCAAAAACATGCAATCCATTTCCAATGGCAAAAGGTGAGATAGTCAAAACAATCATATCAACCAATTTTTCTCTGACGAAACTTGATATTACTCGAGCGCCCCCTTCAACCATTATACTTTTTATTTTTCGATAGGTCAAATCTCTCAATAAAGCTGGTAATTCTATGTTTCCATTGTTATGAGGCATTTGTATTATTATAGCTCCATGTTTTTCCAACTTCCTCTGCTTTAAAATGTCGGAATTTTTTCCAGTTACTATCAAAGGTGGAATTTTATTCTTTAGTAATTCTGCATCATGAGGAAATCTCAAATTTGTATCTAGGACGATCGGTATTGGACTTTGACCCTTAGTTAAGCGAGTCGTTAATCTTGGATCATCAGATATTATCGTATTTATTCCTACCAATATTGCATCATGATTTGCTCGAAGTTCATGCGTTAATATCTTTGATTCTTCTCCGCTGATACTGGTTCTCTTATCTCTAGTAAAAGATATGCAACCGTCTATACTCTGGGCAAAGCTCAAAGTAATGAATGGTCTTTCATTTCTTTCAAAGAGACTTCGCAAATGAGATAAATATCTAATGACCGCTCCGCGTTCTGGGGATGAAATTGAAAGCGAGTCTAAATCCATCAGATGACCCATTTTTGAGATTTTGGTGCTGAGATAATAAGCGTTTTCAGAAGTTATTCTAGGATTCAAACTTATTCGCGAGGTTATCTCTATACCGCTTCTATCTAAAGAATTGAATTTTGAGGGATTGTTTGATATCAATCTTATTGAGTTTACACCCAGATCTTTTAAGATCTTTGTTGCAATAGTATAATCACGCTCATCAACTTCATGTCCCAATACAATATTGGCATCAACCGTATCAAGTCCCCTGTCTTGAAGATTATACGTTTTGAGCTTCTCCGATAAACCTATCCCTCGCCCTTCTTGTCTAAGGTATATAAGAATACCTTCTTTTGCTTCTGTAATAATCTGAATCGATTGCCTTAATTGTTCTCCACAATCGCAGCGCATAGAATCGAAGATGTCGCCAGTAAAACACTCTGAGTGTATTCTAACCAATACATCTGATTTACCTTTAACATCGCCCATTACCAAAGCTAGATGTTCTTTTCCTTTAAAGTCTTTGAAGAGATGAATTCTGAATTCACCCAAAGGAATTGGCAGTCTAGCTGAAATTTTACTAATAAATTTTGAAGATTTTTCTTTTTTTCCTTTTGCGATAGGCTCAGAGGAAGTTTTAGAATTATTAATTCGAAACCTTTCTCCGTCCTCTCTATTGACGGACATTTTTTTATTCTATTTTTTTATTTTAATTAAATAATCAAAGATTTGATTTTTTAATTATATAAAAACTACATAAACGTGAGAATATTTAAAACACTCAATATATAGGAAAAAATATGATTCCCCAAACATTCAAAATTTAAGAGATTTATGCATGAATTCTTCCTAGAACATCAAGTTGATGTGCAACATAAATTAATTTATTGCTTTCAATCTGATCGTGGCGATTTTTTATCCATTCCTTAAAACGTTCTTTATTAAGGTACTTACATTCTATGAGAGCGTTATCTATTGTATTAATTATAAAATGAAGAAAATATTTCTCATCATTTGAATATCTATTAATTATTGGAGAGATGACCCAATCAGAGCTTCCAGCATTCAATATTTCAAAACCCATCTCAATTAAAAGTTGAATAAGATCACTACCCGTCCTACTGCTACCGGATTTTTTTCCTTTTACGATTCTTTCATCCATGGTTTTATGATATAAAGAGATGATCTCGTTATCAAAATCTTCATCAATTTCGGGTTTAAATATAGTCAATCCATCAAAATTCAACGTGAAATAAAAAAGACCATTTGGTCGAATTAGTGACGATAGTAATGGAATAGTTGTCCGCAGATCCACAAGATCCAAAAAGGCATTAGCAATCAATAAGTCCCAAGATTTTTGAGGAGTTTCTTTCTTGATGAATTCGAAAAGATCTATTGCTTTTAAATTAACTAAAATATTATTAATTTGATTTTTTATTACGATTTGATTGTTTTTCTTAATCTCAAAATTATGATTATTATTTTTAGCCCAATCAGATAAACGATCTTTAGCTACTTTCACGAAGGAAGGTTCTACATCAATAGCAGTATATTCAAAATTCCTTAGCAAGTCCCGATCGAGAATGCGTTCGATCATGGTACCTATTCCAGATCCGATTTCTAAAATATATGTAGTTTTTGTAGATCCGATCTCAGATATATAATGAACAAGACTATCCCAGACATTACGATTTAATGAGCGACTATCTATGCTTCTCTTGGAAGTCAAATATTTGATGTAAGATAAATTATCAGATTGCGTCATTATAATACACTATATGACTGAAGGATATTTAACC
>JAOZGV010000085.1 GCA_026015225.1 Candidatus Bathyarchaeota archaeon | reverse complement strand
TTATCTATTCCTATTAAGAAGTATGAAAGGTTTTGGTGAGAGTTTTGAAAAGCTCGCACTAAATGAAATCTCTTAATGAATCGGATAAAATATTGTTAAAGGGCTTAGTGATAGAATATTGTAAATACTTCAATATTAGAAATTCTAATGAAATAATCAAAAGAGAATTTTCAAAATTAATACTTGTATCCACTCGACCCTGCGGTGATTTATATACGTATTAAAATAAAAGTCAACATGAAACGGTGAATGATTTTTTTTATAATAAGAATTTCTTCTATTTAATAGATTTTATCCCATCCTATTATATATTAAAGCAAACCTCCTAGAGTTAAGCGCGCTCGCTATAGGAAGTTTTTCTTTAAAGGATGAATAAACTCAAAATGTAATATATTTAGGAATCCTTTATAAAAGGCCTTATATTTCCTTATAAGGAAAGGGTAATTATGTGGAAGGAGACTGAAAATTTTTTCTTTAGATATCCATTCTAATAAAAAAAAAGAAAACATCCGAAAAAATCAGAATATCTAGAAACCGTCGAAATGTAAATGTTATTTTTCTAATCCTTCCAAATGAGAATTTTAAAAGGGGTCTTGGATTAAAGGTTGAGAGCGTCACTAAATCATCAAAGAAATTTGATTTATTTAAGTAAGATCATAAGTAAATACGATCTTTCACCTGAAAAAATTGTCGATTATTTAATCAGAGCAAGAAAAAAAGGTCAGTTTAGTCTAGAGAAGTTTGAATTAAAAGTACGTGAAAAAACAGACGAATTTACAACATTTACATTAATATATGATGGAAATATCGTGAGCCAATTTAGGCTTGAGAATAAATTATTGGACTATCCTGAATCTTCAAAGCATAAACTACAAGAACTAATTCTTAGAATGCCCCCTCGAAAAGAGAAGCAAAAAGATACAGATTACAAAATCTCAGAATTAAGAAAAGGATTAAAATCAATTAAACTAAAAGCGAAAGTTATTGAAAAATCGCCTATAAAAGAAGTCTATTCTCGAAGTGGAAGAAAGTTGAAGCTATCAAACGCTATTGTATCTGATGAAACTGGCGAGATCAAATTAACTCTGTGGAACGATCAAATCAGTTTCGTTTCTGAAGGTGATTTTATTCAAATAAATAATGCTAATGTGAAGACATTCCGTGGCGAAAAAATGCTTAATCTATCTTCCAGAACTGGAAAAATCGAAATCATCGAAAAAGAAGAAATTTAAGATAACCTGCTCATTAGCACTTTTTTTAAAAAATGGCTTAAAATCAATCCAAAATTATTTTTACTACTATTTCTGGAGAGCAGAAACGCTTGAATAGAATTACTCTTGCTCATGGAGCCGGTGGTTCTATGATGCAAGATTTAATTAAAAAATATATATTGAGGTATCTTGGTGGAAGTGGAACTGAAGTACCATTAGAAGCCCTCGATGATTCCAGTGTAGTTAATAATATCGTACTTACAACTGATTCGCACACAGTAAAACCACTTTTTTTCCCAGGGGGGGATATTGGAAGATTAGCAGTCTCGGGTACGGTAAATGACATTGCTATGATGGGAGCCGAACCCATGGCTCTTACTTCTGGTATAGTTTTTGAAGAGGGATTTAAAATTGAAATTTTTAAAAGAATTATAAAAAGCATGCAATCTACATGTCAAGAAGCGGGTGTGTTTATTACAGCAGGAGATATTAAAGTTGTAGAAAAAGGAGCGCTTGATGAATTATATATTAATACTTCTGGCATAGGAAGAAGAAATGAAGCTTTAGAAAATAATTTGGCTGAGATAAAAAAATATCGAAATATTAATTTTAGATGGCTTCTCGACTCAAATTTAAAAGCGGGTGATAAAATAATAATTTCCGGCACAATTGGAGATCATGGCGTAGCAATAATATCATCCCGTGGAGATTATGGATTTAAAAGCCAGATTATTTCTGATGTAGCCCCATTAAACAAGATAGTTATGAAACTTCTCATGGTTGGAGGAATTTTAAAGATGAAGGATCCAACTAGGGGCGGACTGTCTAATACCCTTAACGAATGGAGCGAAAGATCCAAAGTTGGAATTTCAATTTATGAAGAGAACATTCCTATTAAAGAAGGAGTAAAATCAGCTTGTGAGATGTTAGGAATAGATCCATTAGAAATCGCCAATGAAGGCAAGATTGTAATTGCAGTTTTACCTGGAAAGGTGGATGAAATATTGGATGAATTAAAACAAAGTAAGGAAGGGAAAGAGGCGCAAATAATTGGTGAAGTTACTAACAAATTTAATCAAGTTGTTCTTGAAACTAAAGTTGGAGGTAAGAGGATAATAACTCCCCCATTAGGCGATCCAATTCCTAGAATTTGCTAAAAACCACCAATAAAACTTATCGAATTTGTAAGTACAAAATTTTTTTTATTTAAAAATATCATATAAAAAAATTACTTTCACAATACTCTGTGTATTGGACATTACTCCTTCATTTCTTATATACGATTTAGTGCAATCTTTCTACATTGAATGCAATTATGCAATTTTTCCTATTTTTGTAAAGAAAATTCTAATTTAGTGAATTAAAGATGTCAGAAATTCTGGATATAAAAGACCTTGAAGGCGTAGGCCCCGCCACAGCTTCAAAATTAAAGCAAGCGGGTTTTTATTCAATTGAATCAATTGCAGTTTCTCCTGCTCGAGAATTAGAGGAAAAAGCAGGATTGACGAGTGAGACATCTCTTAAATTAACTGAAGCTGCAAGACAATTGGTAAAAATAGATTTCATTAGTGCAAAAGAGTTATGGGACCGAAGAAGTTCAATGCTAAAAATAAGTACAGGATGCAACTCATTAAACGACCTAATCGGCGGAGGAATAGAGACTCAAGCAATGACAGAATTCTGGGGAGAATATGGCTCAGGTAAGTCTCAATTATGTATGAAGCTAAGCGTCCTGGTTCAATTGCCAAAAGACCAAGGAGGTGTTGATGGAAAAGTGCTCTTCATCGACACAGAAGGCACATTCAGTCCGCAAAGAATTTATAGCATGACCGAGGCCGTAGGATTAGAACCTGAAAAGGTTTTAGAAAATATAATTTATGCTCGTTGTTATAATAGTGACCATCAAATTTTGATAGCCGATAATTCTTTCAAATTATGCCATGAAGAAAATGTAAAGCTAGTTGTAGTTGATTCGTTGACTTCTCATTGGCGGGCTGATTATGTAGGTAGAGAAAATCTAAGCATAAGGCAGCAGAAACTTAACATGCATTTGCACAAATTACTGCGATTGGCAGAAATTGAAAATTTATCGGTAGTCGTTACCAATCAAGTTCAAGCGAATCCAGCTACTTTCTTTGGGGATCCTAATAGACCCGCTGGAGGGAATGTAGTAGCACACGCATCAACACACCGGATTCATCTTAGAAAGAGTAGAGGAAATACTAGAGTAGCAAAAATAACTGATTCACCATGTTTCTCTAGTGAGACCGAAGCTAATTTTATTATAGCTGAAAGTGGAATTGAGGACATTTCTGATAATGAAAAATAAAAATATTTTTTTTAAATAGGTATTTAAAAAAATAATTAATATCTAATTAAACTAACTATAGTAGTAAATGCTCTATTAAAGCACCTCCTAAAAATAATGCCGCTCCAGGGATAGGAGTTCCCAATGAGGCGCCAATAAAACCTGATTTATTGCTAAGCTCAGTTAAAGTTAACTGCTAAAGAATGCGGTGTCAAAATTTTTGATTACATTCAAAAAAATTATAATATGGAGTTATTTTTGCGGACTTTTGGTCTGCTGTTTTACCTATGTAATTTAGTTTTTACTCAGTTATCTCGACTCTAATTTCTATTGTTGATACATTTCTTACGTCACCGCCTTCGCCAAGGGCTTGCGTTCCGATTGTTACATCCTTGACATTTAGCTTTCCGCTAAAGAAACGTCTACGTACAACCTCTACAACATCAACAGCTCTACTAATAGCTCTCCCTCTTGCTTTTATTGTCAATATATTTCTTCCTCCATGGAAGTGCATCATTACAGCAGTAGCATAGCTCATGACCGGTTTGTTTCCTATTAGGATTGTATCAGCGGGAATCGGAGCTCTTGGCTTAGGTGGCTGTGACTCCATTTCCTTCTCTGGACCTGTTGCATCCTCTGTCATGCAGTTTCACCTCCTTGAATTCCTTGGATTGTCACCAAATAATCACCTATTATTATAACTTAAATTTTACCATTTAACTTAAAATCATGTATAACTAAAAGATAGGATACCCATAACTTTTTATGTCTCAGATCAATTTTTTTTCGACCTCTCTTTTAAGACGAAAACATGAGAAATTCGATTTTTAATTTGTTGAGTTTTTGACAGATTTATTTTATTAATTTTAAAGGATTGCGATATACTTTCTGTGTTTAACTAAAATTAATTTATATTTTTCACAATTCGGAGGTGTAAGAATCGCCTAACAATCTCATGGGAAATTGGGATAAGGATGAAAGTAATTATTCTAAAATAAAAGTGCCTGGAATCCTCCGGCAAGAACAGCCTTTAAAGGAAAAGGTATCTCGCACAATATATAAGTTAAAAGTCCAACAAAATAAATTAGATAGTTCTATTTCCAGAATGCAGCACCATGATAGAGAATTATTCAACAAATGCGTTTCAGCACAAACGGTGAAGGATTCTGCTAGAGCTACAATGTATGCTAATGAATGTGCTGAAATTAGAAAAATGGCAAGTGTAACACTTAGAAGCCAGTTGGCATTAGAGCAAGTTGCCCTCAGACTTGAAACAATACGAGAATTTGGAGACATTGCAGCCTTAATGGGACCTGTTTCAGAAGTAGTAAGGTCAGTAAAAACACAAATCAGTGGCATCATGCCTGAGATGTCTTTTGAACTCGATGAAATTGGAGATACGTTAAATAGCATGATGGTTGAAGTAGGTGAGGCTACGGGACAAACTTACAATGCAGAAACCTCAAGTTCTGAAGCTCAAAAAATTTTAAGCGAGGCTGGGACTGTCGCAGAACAGAGAATAAAAGAAAAATTCCCTGATTTCTCATCAAAAGAATTTGAGTCTTCCAAGATTTCCCAATTTGGGACTGAAGAAAGAACTCAAACATAATTCTTCTATGATTAATTATAGGAGGTTAAAATAATTGGAAGAAATCAAAAAAAATCTTGGACAATTGATTTATGACCCTTATGGAAGGACAGTTGGAAGAATAGTTGGACTAGAAGTAGATGCTAATGATAATACAAATTCAATAAAATTGATATCCGATAAAGGTGACTATATTGAACTTCCGATGACTCAAGTAAAATTTCAAAATAACTCTATCATATATTTGCAATCTTGGGAACAAGAAGCAAATGAAATTCTTAAACAACTTCGGACTTTGAATAAAAGGATCAATGCTTTGGACGAATTATATAGATCTGGAGAAATTCGCGAAGAATTCTATCAATCTCTTAAGTCAAACTATGAAAATTCATTCACAAAAATCAAAGATTTTAGAGAGGGCATTGTTAAGGAGATGAGTGAAAGGTCACAAGACTTAATGAAAGAAATAAATGAGCTCCAAATTACATTTGCAAATAATAAAATGCAACATCTCTCTGGAGAGATTGGAGAACAATCATTCAGGGCATGTCAAGATATTATCCAAAGAAATATTGAAAGTGCTTCTAGTGAGAAAAATAATATTGAACGAATTTCAAATGACATAATGGACATTGACAAAGAAAAAATAACTCAATATAACAAAAATGAATATTCAACCAGTGAATTCTCAAAGACAGAAGAGCCAGAGCACGAGACGCCAAAGACTGAAGAATATTCAACCAGTGAATTCTCAAAGACAGAAGAGCCAGAGCACGAGACGCCAAAGACTGAAGAATA
>JAOZGV010000047.1 GCA_026015225.1 Candidatus Bathyarchaeota archaeon | reverse complement strand
TGGTTTATTACTTTATTTTTAATATAAAATCTTATAATAACCTAATATTTATATCTGGAAAGTAGAGTTTCAGTACTAAACATGTTTTAGCGAAATTATTAAAGGAAATAACATTATACTAATAGAATAAAATAAATGAATTAAATATTTAAAAGAGGAAAACAAATTGAGCTATGTTCTCAGAACTTATGGTTTTGATAAATTAAAAATTGCTTCAATAATTGTTGGAGCTAGCCTTCTATTAGTGGGTTTTGTATTTTTCTTTTATTATTATTTAGTCCTGAATAATATTACCATTGGTTGGATCTTTCTCGGGACATTCATTACAACTGGAGTAGTTTTTTTTGTGATAGCTATAGTTAGACAATTTACTGCTAGACCAAAATATTATTGGGGGCCCGCAGCTGATTATCCTCAATACCCCCAACAGCAAGCCTATCCAGGGGCTCAACAGCAAGCCTATCCAGGAGCTCAACAGCAAGCCTATCCAGGGGTTCAGCAGCAAGCCTATCCAGGGGCTCAACAGCAATATCAGTACTATGGAGCTCAAGCACCACAATATCAAACTCAGTCCCAGTATGCATCAGGATACAATGCGGGTTGGCCTTCTTGGCAAACACCTCAAACAAGCCAGCAAAGATGCCAATCATGTTTAAATCCAGCAAGATATATAAATGAGTATCAAAGATGGTACTGCGATTTATGCAAACGATGGCTATGAAAAAACTTACTTAACTCATATCGGTGAAATATATTTTTGCTTGAAGAATGAAAGTAAATTAGAGTACATACTAAAAAATAAAAAGTCAATTTAACATCAAATATTTGGTTTTTAAAATGACAAATTTAATTACAGGTGGAACGGGATTCGTTGGATCTGAATTAGCAAAAAGACTCTTAAACAGAGGAGAAAAAGTTGTTCTCTTCGATATTGCTCCAAGATATGAAAACATAGAATCCGTTAAAGATGATGTAATTGTATTGAGAGGAGATCTAGCAAATTGGTCAGAAGTACTGAACGCCGTTAAGGAATATAAAGTGAAAAACATTTTCCATCTTGGAGCTATGCTAAGCATTCCTTCTGATGCAAATCCTTGGACAGCATATCGAGTGAATGCAAATGGAGCAATGCATATACTGGAAGCCGCTAGATTATTCGATGTAGATGAAGTAATATTTACTAGTTCTATTGCCGTATATGCGGGCTATACCGGACCTATCGATGAATCAACTGTTCAAAAACCTGACGGCATGTATGCTTTGACTAAACTTTTTGGAGAGTTGCTTGGAAGATTCTATATTAGAAAATTTGGAATTGATTTTAGAGCAGTAAGATATCCGACAGTTGTAGGTTTGGGAGCAAAAACGAAACACATGTCGCAATATATGGCTTGGATGATCGAGCACTCTTTGGCTAACAAACCTTTTGATGTTTGGGTCGAAGAAGATACACGAAATCCATGTATTTATTATAAGGACGCAGTTAATGCACTTATCATGCTTCATGACGCGCCAAAAGAAAATATTAAGAACCTAATATACAATCTGGCTGGGATATCTCTAACAGCAAGAGAATTTGTAGACAAAGTCGAAAGACATATTCAAAACTCACAAATTAGATTCAAACCAGATCCTGTGGCTGTAAGCCTTCTAGGAAAGGGAATTGGAAGGATTGATGAAAGCCTTGCAAGAAACGAATGGGGATGGAAACTCGAATTCGGCATAGATGAAATAATCGATGATATGAAAAATGAATATAACAAATCAGTGAAAAATTAAATCAAAAAAATAAATTCTTAATTAAATTTATTTGTATTGAATATAAGAAAAAATATATGGGTTAGGTACTCACAGGTTTTTCGGTTCCTTTGTATCCGCATTTTTGACATTCAAAGATGAACATGTAACTATAGTCCCTTATCGAAGCCTTTTTTTCTAACAATTCACCACATGTGGGACATTCTTTATCTGCTGCCAAAGACAGCACCTCCTTTTTATATTAAAAAAAACTTGCATGCAATTTTATTCTACAAATAATTGATCTTTTTATTAGTGCAATTAATGCAATAATTCTGAATTAAGATGCTAGAATAGCCTTAATGCAAGTCGAAACATCTAATCTTTTCAAATTCATATACACAATATTGTACTTAAGTCTTGTTAATATTTCTTATTAAATAATATGCATCTATGTGAGGTATATATCAATTAACATATAAGGCCTAATATGGCGAGAAATTCATATTTATCTTAGGCCCCTGCCTCCTGAAACCGTCAATATCTCTCCAGTTATAAAGTCCGACTCATCTGATGCTAAAAACAAGGCCGCATTTGCGATTTCATCGGGTTTTCCGATTCTCTTTAAAATCGACTCATCGGCTCCCGCTTTTATCCTCTCTTGACCCAATGTTTTAACCATGTCAGTTTCAGTAAGGCCCGGACAGATAGCATTGACATTAATTTTTGGCCCCAAATTCACCGCCAAAGAACGGGTTAAACCTAATAATCCAGCCTTCGAGACTGCATATGCAGTATTTCTAAGCGCAGACCTTTCAGCTAATCCGCAAATAGAAGATATGTTTATTATTTTACCCTTCCCATACTTCAGCATTATGGGGACAACTTCTTTACAACATAAAAAAGCACCTTTAATATTAATATCCATTGTTTTGTCCCAAATGCTCTCAGTAGTTTCATTGAAAGTGGCAGGAATCAGTATTCCTGCATTATTGACTAATATGTCTATTCGACCAAATCTTTTTACGATTTTTTCAATCATTAATGTAACCTCTTCTGTATTTGAGACGTCAGCCTTCAAACTAATTACCTCCCCACTTTGTTTTTGTATATCCTTTTCAAGATTTATAGCTTCTTTTTTAGATTGATTGTAATTAATTATGACTTTGGCTCCTTC
>JAOZGV010000036.1 GCA_026015225.1 Candidatus Bathyarchaeota archaeon | reverse complement strand
ATCTTTAGGGGGCATGTTTGCTCGTGCGTACATGTTAAAGTATGGAGTAGAATCCAAACACCTTGCTAAAATTGCTGTAAAAAATCACCTTAATGCCCTTAAAAATCCGTACGCTCATATACATTCTAAAATTACTTTAGATGATATATTGTATTCTGAAATAGCAGAGAAAAATAATCCAATTATTGCAGATCCTTTGAGATTGTATGATATGTGTCCTATAAGTGATGGATCAGCATCAATAATTCTGTGTGCTCTGGAAGAATCAAAGAAATTTACAGATATCCCTATTAAGATAAGTGGCATTGGACATGCAACAGATACACTGGCTGTACAGGATAGAAGCGATTTAACTTCACTAAATGCAGTAAAAGAATCTTCTAGAATAGCGTTTAGGATGGCAAAAATAACGCCAAAAGATATTGATGTTGCCGAATTACATGATGCTTTTACTATACTCGAAATAGCAGAAAGTGAAAATGTTGGTTTCTTTAAAAAAGGAAATGCCCATGAAGCAATCGAACAAGGAGTCACTGAATTGAGTGGTGAACTTCCTATTAATCCTTCTGGAGGACTAAAAGCAAGAGGACATCCAGTTGGCGCAACTGGAGTCGCTCAGCTTGTAGAATTGACATGGCAACTCCAAGAGAAAGCCGATGAAAGACAAGTCAAAGGTGCAAAAAAAGCTTATTGTTGTAATTTTGGCGGTTTCGGAAATAATGTAGTATCCTTTGTATTGGAGAGAATATGAAATGTCCGAACAAAAAATGATTGGATATAAGTGTGAATATTGCGGGATTAAAATATATCCGAAAAGAGAAATCTGTCCTAAATGCAGAAAATCAGAATTTATCGAATTGGAAATAAATGAAATTGGCAAAGTAGTAACATTTACAAAATTGTATGCTGTTCCTGATGGAATTGATGAAAAACCATTAATTCTAGGAATAGTGGATTTCAATGGCATTAAAATTACAGGTCAAATTGCAGATAGCAAAATAAAAATCGGTGATAAAGTTGAGCCTTTCTGGGGAAAGCTTAGAGAATCTCAGGGAAAGAAGATATATGGATTTAAATTTAAAATATTGAATCACAGCTAAAAATCAATGCTAAAAAATTCTAAAAAAAAATAATTTTAGATAATTTTGAATTAATAGTTAAATTGCATAAAATAACACGATCAGAAATGAAATTACAATAGTCAATAGACAATCAGTCAATGTAGTTTCAATAGGAATGATAAAATTATCAGGGTCCAAGCCTTGGATGAATGCAAGAATCCCTATTGAAAAGGTCATAAAAATAATTATTGGAAATAGAATTATCAAAGAAAGCAAAATTATTGCAAAAGAAATGAGTTTACCGCCGATAAAATAAGCTATTGTACCATATATGATATACATGATACTTACGGCAATTCCTATCTGAATAAGGTCTTTTAACTCACCTTTTATCTCTTTTAATTGTGTTTTAATAAAACCTAAAGCTAATTTTGTCGTCGAGAGAGATCCAAAGATTGCTCCTGCAGCCCCCAATGTATTGATCAATGCAGGATAAACAGATAAAAGGCCCGGGCTATTTTTTATATAAACCATTACTTTTGAGAGTGATATTCCTGAAATTGCACTAATTGGAATTATTGCAAGAATCATGGATGACGCTTCTTTTAGAGTCTTCCAGTACTCTTCATCTTTTCTAAATACTATATTGAATGAGATTGTAATTATAATGAATAAGATCCCAAAAAAATAGACAACTGGCCCATAGATATTTCGAAATAAAAATATGATCCCCAAGGTGAAGACATAACAAATTGTGGTCCATATGTCTGCTATTGTAGCAGATATAGGATAAAGGAATATATCCGGATCAAGACCCCTTTTATATGATAAAAAACCAAGACCCGAAGCAAAAGGAGCCATTACAATAACTGATAACGCATTCGCTACTAAACATGAAAAAAAAATCTCATCAATCTCGCTGATTGAACCTTTAAACATTGAAAAAGTAATTATGAATGTAATTAACGTTGCTAAAACACTAGAGAGAATAGAAAGATTCATCACAGATGCAAGAATCGAATGATAGTATCTAGTATTTTTTCTAAAATTCGGCTCTATAAGTCTAGTATGCAATCCTGTGCCTATTTTTCCACTTAGAACACCATTTATCGCTCCTCTTGAACTCAATACCAGAGGATACATTACAATTATCCAGGGTCGTAAAAAAATAAGAGACTTGAAAGATACTAATAGACTACCGGCGAGTAAGCCTCCTAAACCAAAAAGTAGAGCTGCAAAAGATTCTCTAAATAGTATCAGATTTTTGAATGATCCTGCAATATTCATTAGCGATTTCTTTATTTTGTATAGATAAATCATCATTGAAATCACCGTCCATTATTCTTTCACCCCATTTTTGAATATTGCAAAATCATATCATGATTTTTAGTACATTAGTTTATATTCACACTATTAAAATTCTTTCCTTTATTAAGAAAAATAGAAAGTTTTAATATAATACGGCTCTACATATTTTTTGAGAATTCGGTGTATTATGTCTAATGGCAGACATAGAAAAAGTCGAATATAAACCGATATCGGTCAGAGAACTACTAATTGAGGTTAAAGATACCTCTGAATTCATGATCGATCTGGCTTATTCTGCCGCATTATTTGATAATGAAGAATTGGCCGAAGAAGTTCTTGAACTAGAAAGTCAAGTTGAAACTCTTGTATATCTTCTAAATATGAATGCCATGTTAGCAGTAAGGGATGCAGAAGACGCAGAGTCTCTGGTTGGCATTCCGACTGTTGCTAGTGCAGTCGATAAGATCTCTAAGGCAGCTGCTGATATTGCTCACATAGTATTGAAAGATATAAGGATCCATCCTTTAATACGTAATGTATTCAGTCGAGTTGAAGAGCAAATTGCTCGTATTGAGATAAAACCCAACTCGATTCTGATTGGAAGAAATTTAGGTCAATTAGAGCTTGCATCAAAAATTGGGGTCGATATAATAGCAATTAGACGAAACAAAAGGTGGCTTATCGATCCGGAGGATGAAGAGATCACACAAGAAGACGATATATTAATTGTCCGTGGAACTCATATGGGGATTGAGGAACTGGGAAAAGTAGGTAAGGGAATTATAACAAAATTCTAGAGAGCTAGAAGTTTAGCATGGGTAAAAATAATTTTGATGAAATTATCGAAAAATTAGTTGAGTTGAAGGATACTTCCGAATTAATGTTGGATTTGGCTTACTCTTCACTATTGTTGAAAAGTAAGGATCTCGCCGAAGAAGTTAGATTTCTTGAAGAATATGTAGATGATTTGCACACTGAATTTGAATTGTTGGTATTATCGAGTGGATTTGATTCAAAGGACTCTAAAGATTATTTGGGCTTGATAAGATTAGGCCTTTTCACAGAAGCAATTGCAGATGCAGGTGCAAAAATAGCTGAAGTTGTATTGAGGGGGATAGAACCGCATCAAGTTCTCAAGATGGCTATAGAAGAAGCGGAAGAAACTGTAGTTAAAGTTCAAGTTCCTAAGAATTCAATATTTGTAGGTAAAAGCTTGCGTGAAGCTAAGATTCCTGAAGAAACTGGTTTATGGATACTCGCTATTCGGAGAGGAAAAGGTTGGATAAGACCGCGAGGTAGTGTGGTGATCACTGCAAAAGATACATTGATTGCATCTGGTTATGCAGAAGGTGAGGAGGATTTCATCAATTTAATAACCGGGAAAGTAGATGAAGAAATGACTAAATCAACTTAGTTATGGCGCGAGCGACCTTTTAACTACCTTTCCAAACTTTATAGAGCTGATGTTCAATTTGCAATTGAGATAAAAC
>JAOZGV010000002.1 GCA_026015225.1 Candidatus Bathyarchaeota archaeon | reverse complement strand
GAGGTATTGCTGAGAGAAGACTCCTGAAGAATACTCAAAAAACACAATATTTATTTCTCCGATCATTCGTTCCCACATCACACGCGGCCCAATTCAACATGCTTACAATTTTTACTTTCATCACTCTCTCTAACTATGTGGAATGGGTTCCTGATGAATTTTTATTCTTCTTATTTATTTTCATCATAAAAAAGTGAGCTATATCATGTCATTTTCGTCGACTGAAACAGTTAGTGGGCTTACTCTAGGAATTGGTGTATTGGACGATATATTTGCAGGGTTTGAGTTTGGAGACTTTGTCGTTTTATATGGCCATGATATCTTGAACATGTCTTTTTCTTTGGCAGTTCGTTGTCAACTTCCAGCAAAGCATGGTGGCTTGGGCTCTCCTGTAGTTTTTATTGATGGAGGAAACTCATTTAATCCTTACTTATTAGCCAAAATTGCACGTGAATGCAATTTAGAGTATGCGCCGGTTCTAGAGAAAATTTATGTTTCAAGGGTCTTTACTGCCTACCAATTCAGTTCTTTGATTTTGGAAAAACTTGATGATTTTTTGAAATGCAAGAAAGCTAAGCTTTTGATAATATCAGACATTGTCCGCTTTTATAGAGATATTCCAAAGTATGAGGCCAAGGAGATTTTCAGCAAGACTTGCATCAAACTTTCTGAAATTGCTGCAGATAAAAAGACTATTGTTATTGTGAATTTTTTTCATGATGATCGATATAGAAATTTCTTTGATATATTATCCCAAAGGGCAACTGTTCTGGTTAGATTAAGAAAAAAAGAGGGCATCCTTAGTTTTGCTCTAGAGAAGCACCTAAAAGTTAAACCTTTCATCATCAATTTTCCAACCGATTATGCTTCTTTGACATCTTTTATGGGGGTATAAATTTTGGGGAGGACAGTCCCCTCTTATAGACAGGCTTTGGATAGGGAGATTGCTCGTTGGAAAGGGTTGCGCAAGGCTTTGAGGGGCAAAGATATTGGTGCATTCGATACTGTTATGAATATTTGCAGAATGAATGCCTCGGCTGGAAGCATGGCCACTAGGGCTATATTGACTGAAACAATGTTCATGTCGATTCTTATTAGCCAACAGAGGGAACTTATGGATATTAAAGAAAGACTTGAGCAAATTGCAAAAAAACTTCATCAAACTTAGAGCTCTTCGTGGCTGGTTATTGGATGTTTATCCCTCGCCCTCAGGTGAAATGATAATATGGTTTATCGCCGAGAATGGTGAAAGAGTTAGGTTTGTTGATAAATTTTCAAATAGGATTTATATTTCTGGGAATTCTTCTGAACTTAAATGTTTGGCCGAGATAATCGGTGAAAATCGCTCAGTTGCAGATTGGTGTTTTGTCGAAAGATATGCCAGTTTGTTCGATAATTTCAAGAGTGAAGTTCTGGAGATTGGCATTCGCGATTATCGCAGGACTCATATCTTTGCTAAAAAACTTCTCAGACTTATTGGGTGTGAAAAATTTAGCTTTTACAATATCGATATTCCACCTTCTGAAGCATATCTATACGAGAAAGATATTTTTCCATTAGCTCGCCTTGTTGTAGTCGATTATGGAAAAAAGCTATGGTATAAGATCCTCGATTCCGTGGAGAGTATTGACTATTCTATTCCACCTTTGCGTTTTATTTGGCTTAATGTTAGCATTAAGGCTAAAAGTTCACTACAGAAAATGAGTGATGAGATAGACCGCATATCGATTATATTCGAGAATAATACAAAGATAATTGGCGAAGGAAGTGAAACTGAAAAGATTCTGGAGCTAGTTAAGATTGTAGAGGAATTGGATCCTGACATAATTTATACTCACGGTGGCGACTCTTTTCTTTTTCAATATTTATCCTATCGTGCCTTTGTTAATGGAATTCTGGATAATTTTCTTCTGGGCAGAGATAATGTCCCTCTGAGGGTTAAAAAGAGAAGAGGAAAAACAATTTTCTCTTATGGAAGAATTTATCGTAAGGAACCCATCCGCAGGCTCTACGGTCGAATTCACATAGACATTGATAATACATTCATTCATAAGGCCTGTGGGTTGGAAGGTCTGATTGAAGCCTCTAGAAATTGTAGAATTTCACTTCATCGAGCGGCTAGGGCTACCATTGGACAAGTAATGTCTTCTATGCAGCTTTATGCGGCATGGAAGGATGAAATTCTGATTCCTTGGAAGAAACGGGAGCCTGAATCTTTCAAGACCGCATCAGAGCTGCTAGTTGCAGATCGCGGAGGTTTTGTCTTCGAACCTAAGCTTGGCATTCACACTTCTATCGCGGAGGTTGACTTCACCTCTATGTTCCCGATGTTGATGTTAACAAAGAATATTTCAGCTGAAACGGTACTTTGTAGGTGTTGTCCAGATTCTAAATTGGTCGTGCCTGAGCTTGGATATCATGTATGCGAGAAGAGACGTGGCATAGTACCGAGAACCTTGGATTTACTTTTAAAGAAACGTTTGGAATACAAACATTTAATGAGAGAAGCTTACGATGAGAAGACTAGGCAAGTATACAACATGCGCCAGAACGCGCTGAAATGGATTCTGGTGACTTGCTTTGGATATCTAGGTTATAGGAATTCACGTTTTGGAAAGGTTGATGCACATATTTCCGTCTGCGCTTTTGCTAGAGACACTCTATTGAGAACTGCAAGAATGGCTGAAAAACGCGGTTTCGAAGTCATTCACGGCATTGTAGATTCTTTATGGTTAAAGAAGAAAAAATATTCTACGGAAGAGATTATGGATTTCTGTTCTGAAGTCTCAAAAGTAACTAATATTCCTCTAGGTTTTGAGGGGATCTATCGTTGGATTGTTTTTCTCCCTTCAAAAACCATTGGAGGAATTTCAGTTCTCAACAGGTACTACGGCGTTTTTGAAAATGGTGAGATTAAGATGAGGGGGATCGAAGCAAGACGTAGAGACACGCCTAACTTTGTTAGAAGAGCTCAAATGGATATGATCAAAGAACTCACAGAAATCTTCGGTCCTGAAGAACTTAAGGCAAGATTTCCGGAAGTCTTGAAGGGTTTGAGGGGATATGTCGATAAATTGATTTGTAGACAAGTGGATATAAGTGACTTGATAATAACAAAAAGGATCTCGAAACCTCCCTCGAGATACGCTCACAACGTTTTTCAAGCAATTGCCGCAAAGCAGTTGGAGAAAGCTGGGTTCAAAGTTCGCGCAGGAGATAATGTCCAATACTTGTTCGTTAATTCAAACGACAAAAGAGCTAGAGAGAAAGTTTTGGCCGCAAAATTGCTTAAGTCAGACACCTCGTACGATATCGAAGAATATCTAAATATGCTCGTCGCCGCTGCAGAAACTTTATTTGGAGTCTTCGGCTATACTAAAAAAATCATTCGAGCCTATCTTTTTAACCATGATGAGCAAATAACACTTTCATAAAGCATATCTTGCAATGAATTATGTCGCTATATGTCTAATAAATTAGCCAGAAGAGTTGAAGCATACTCCCCTTTATTCAAAGTAAATGATAGAATGGCTAAGCCATTCTTCACTTTTATTGTTTTAAAGTCCCTTGTTATTAGAAAACTCTTTCTTTCGATTGGAAATGTTTTTAATTCAGGCATTTTTGGCACATCAAATCCTGGCGTTGTGATTGAGATAGGGGGATCCCCCTCGATGAGAAATTTTTTTAATTTTTTATTGAAGATGTGAGATTGGTATGAGTGTGTGTAAAGTCTCAGTATACGTTTGGGTATTTTTCTTAATGCACCTGCATAATCTCTTGGATATTTATATAAATAATTGAGCATTCGTTTCTCATACCAAAAAACTTTCGGAATCTTTTCAAGATCCCCGCTCTTTAAGAACGGTTTAATTTTGTTGAGTATCAGCTCAGTTCCTTTTTTAAGATCACCATCTATAAGGGCTGCTCCGATATCTGCATTATGCCCTCCAAACCTCTGAGGACCAAAATAATTTGGAACCCCCCGACTTGTTATCAATTTATTAAATCTAAATAATATCTCTAATATTTCATCTCTTGATTTGGGGATGTCTCGAATCGTGATCGTAAATTGATTGCCAATGGCATTTCCTAATGTAATTCGGTCATCTGAATAATTAAAGTCCTTTAGTTTAATATCTTGTAACTTTAGATGAACCATTCTCTCCCATTCTCCTCTCCAAAGGGAGACCCGCTGAGCAGTATAGGCTCTTTTGTCCTTCATCCCTGAGATTCCAAAACGCTTAATAGAGACACGAATTCTTTTTCGAATGCGATTAATGGCTCTTATTGTTTCCCAATCTCTCTTTACAAGAGTAAAATGTAGATACTCTTTTTTCCTTTGCACTCTCATTAATATTCTATCCTTGAGAGAATCGAGTATGGAATAATTAATTTGGCAGATCCTATCCTTCCATACTTCTTCTACAATAAAGTCATCTGGAAAGACCTTTATCTTTCCACCAAGTTGAAAATCTTTTTCACTCATTTATTAATACTCACGCCTATTTCTATCAAAATGGGATTCGGCCTAATTATCTCTTTTATGTCTTCAAGTTTAAAGATAGATATAGGCTTATCAGAAGTAAATGATGTCTAACCAAGCTCTTTTTTAGATCACGGATTACAAGAAAATTTTTTTAGAATTCTGTTTTTCCTTTTTTTATTATCCATCTAATAACGCCATCTCTTTAATTTTGATCCTATACAAGTTTTAACTCACTTTTTAGGGCCACAGAGCTTGTGCTCTTGCTCGTTAGAATATATAAATAATGAAATATACAAATTATTGATACAAGATGAGTAATGGAAGCTTGTTATACCGATCTTTTTGAAAATGCCAAAACAGTTTTGGAAAAAAATTGGAGAGGAAAATCTACAACTCCGTCTCCCGCTCTTTATCCTCATCAATGGAGTTGGGACTCGGCATTTATAGCTATTGGATATGCTCATTACTCTCAAGAGAAGGCGCAGAGCGAGTTGGATAGCATTCTACAAGGTCAATGGGATAACGGTCTATTGCCTCATATGATATTCAATCCTAAAGTTAGAGGATACTTTCCTGATTATAGCTATTGGAAGACTGAAAGTCACTCTCCTAATGGTATATTGACTTCTGGATTAGTACAACCCCCAGTTCACGCGATCGCCGCCATAAAATATTATCTTCACACTCATGAAAAAAAAGATATACGTCGATGGTTTCCCAAACTTAAGAAATATCATAATTATCTCTTGGAGATGCGCGACCCTGAAAATTCTGGTTTTGCAACAATATATCATCCATGGGAATCGGGATTTGATAATTCTCCAAGATGGGATGAAGCTCTAACTTGCATCAAACCTGGGGATATCCCTGAATATAAGAGGAGCGACATAACACAAGTAGAAAAAGCCGAAGAGAGACCCACAAAACAACATTATGATAAATATATTTACTTAGTCGAAATTCTTAAAAAATTTGATTACAATGACAAATCGATTTATAAAGAAATTCCTTTCAAGATCAAAGATGTCGTCTTTAATACTATATTGTATGTTGCAAACAAATCACTATTAGAAATTGCAAACATTCTTGAAGAAGATGATAAAGAAATCTTGGAGTGGATTGAGCGCCAAGAGGATAATTTCATAAAACAATTTTGTCCAGAGCCTGAAATGGGGCTATTCTATGACTACGATTTAGTGGCGGATAAATTCATAGAGAAAAGGACAGTCTCAGCTTTGATCCCCATCTATACCGGTTTTATCGAAAAAGATATTGTGGATATGACTGTAACTTGGCTAGAACATTCCCACTTTTGTGGAGTCAGCGAGCGCGAGGTAGCTCGATACTGTAAGTATCCACTTGCTCCAAGTACGAGTCTTGATTCACCCTCTTTTTCACACATAACATATTGGAGAGGTCCAATTTGGATCAACACCAACTGGATTCTTTATCAAGGCCTTCGTACTTACAAATATGACGAGAAGGCTGAAAAGCTCAGAAAGGCAATGTTAGATCTAATCAGAGATAATGGATTCTATGAATATTTTGATCCACATGATGGTTCTGGACATGGATCAAAGGATTTCTCTTGGACATCTTCATTAGCAATCGATCTTCTACACAAATGCGATATTTAATGAAATATTTTTTCCTAAAACATCCAAAAATCCCTCTATTTAACCCCTTTCAGCAAAAAGTTTTTATCTTAATTTTCGCGCATACTTTCATACTTTTATATAGTGCACGTGTGCGCTAAACAAATGGAGGTAATCTATTAAAATTGTCAAATCTTACAGGCCAACCTATTATAATTCTAAAAGAGGGGGCCTCTAGAAGTACGGGTAGAGATGCTAGGAGTTCAAACATAACCGCTGCAAAGATCATAGGTGAGGTTGTAAAAAGCACACTTGGTCCTCGCGGTATGGATAAAATGCTTGTAGACAGCTTAGGGGATGTAACTGTAACAAACGATGGTGCGACTATTCTAGATGAAATTGATGTACAGCATCCAGCAGCGAAAATGATTGTTGAAGTTGCGAAAACGCAGGATGATGAGGTAGGTGACGGTACTACAACAGCTGTTGTAATAGCATCCGAATTACTAAGCAGAGCTGAAGAAATGATAAATGATAAAATTCATCCTACCACCATTGTAAGTGGGTATAAGAAAGCAGGTGAAAGGGCTATCGAGATATTGAATTCCATTGCAATTCCTGTTTCTTTAGAAGATAACGATACGCTCAAAAAAGTTGCTATCACTTCAATGAATAGCAAATCTGTTGGTGGTGCCAGAGAACATTTTGCTGATATATCTCTAACAGCGATAAAACAAATAGTAGAAAAAAGTGGAGATTTAAACCTAGCGGACCTTGATAATATACAGATTATAAAGAAGGAAGGAAAGAGCTTATTTGACACACAATTGGTTAAAGGCATGATAATTGACAAAGAAGTTGTACACCCAGGAATGCCAAAAAGAGTAGAAAATGCAAAAATCGCACTTCTAGATTGTGCGCTTGAGATCGAGAAAACCGAGTTCAGTGCTGAAATAAGAATTACAGATCCAACTCAAATGCAGGCTTTTTTGGATGAAGAATCGCAAATGATGAAAGCTATGGTCGAGAAGATTAAATCTTCTGGGGCAAATGTAGTTTTAGGTCAAAAAGGCATAGATGACACAGTACAACATTTTCTAGCAAAAGAGGGAATTATGACCGCCCGAAGAATAAAGAAATCCGATATGGAAAAGTTGGCTAGATCTACGGGAGGAAGGATAACCACTACTGTTGATGATTTAACAACAAATGATTTAGGAAAGGCGGGACTTGTTGAAGAGCGAAAAATTGGGGAAGATAAAATGATATTCATAGAAAAATGTAAGGATCCGAAATCAGTGGCCATACTCATCAGAGCCGGACTAGAAAGACTCATCGATGAAGCTGAGAGAGCTCTTAATGATTCATTATCGGTTCTGGCTGCCGTTATGAGAGATCCAAGAGTTGTTGCTGGTGGTGGATCTATTGAAGCCGAGATTGCTAAAAGAGTGAGAGAATACTCATCTAAAGTTGGAGGAAGAGAACAACTTGCTGTCGAGGCATTCGCTGAATCATTAGAGAATATTCCTAGGACTCTAGCAGAGAATGCTGGCCTTAATCCGATTGATATTATGACTAACTTAAAAACGGATCATGAAAAGAAAGATGGTATTTGGATTGGAGTAGATGTATTTAGTGGCAAGACTAAGGATATGTTGAAGTCAGGAATAATTGAACCTTTAAGAATAAAACAACAAGCAATAAAATCTGCAGTTGAAGCTGCCTCAATGATTCTTAGAGTAGACGATGTAATAGCCGCTGCAAAATCTGCTGCGCCGCCTCCTGGTGGTGGAGGAATGGGAGGGATGCCTCCGGGAATGGGAGGAATGCCTCCGGGAATGATGTAAGGAGTGTGATTATGAAAAATGTCAGCTGAATTTATGTCCGCATCGGCAGGTGGTCAACCTATTATAATACTTAAAGAAGGAACCGAAAGAAGTCGAGGTAAGGACGCACAAAAATCAAATATAATGGCTGCTAAGGTAGTGGCAGAATCTGTAAGATCTTCACTTGGACCGAAAGGAATGGATAAAATGCTTGTAGATGGCTTCGGGGATGTTACAATTACAAACGATGGTGCTACAATCCTGAAAGAAATGGATGTCCAACATCCTACTGCAAAAATGATGGTTGAAGTTGCAAAGGCTCAGGACGATGAGGTTGGAGATGGTACAACCTCTTCAGTCGTTCTTACAGGTGAGCTTTTAAACAAAGCTGAAGAACTTATGGATAAAGGAGTTCATCCTATTATTCTAATAGATGGATATAGGAAGGCCTCTGAACAAGCTCTTAAGCTACTAGACGAAATATCTATAAAAGTTGATCCTGTCGATAAGAACGTTTTAAAGAAAATTGCAATAGTCTCTCAAATAAGCAAATTGCTATCAGATCATGCTGATTTTATAGCTAATATCGCTGTGGATGCAATCCTATCAGTCTCTGAAAAGACACCTGAAGGGTACAAGGCAGATGTTGATGATGTCAAAGTTGAAAGAAAGACAGGAGAATCGCTCACAGAAACTCGATTAATTAAAGGATTAATTCTAGATAAAGAAATAGTTCATCCAGGTATGTCAAAAAGAGTAGAGAACTCCAAGATCGCACTACTTAATTGTCCATTAGAAATAGAGAAAACAGAATTTGATGCCAAAATTAATATTCAAAGTCCAGAGCAAATGAATGCATTCCTTCAAGAAGAGGAAAATCTTCTGAAAAACATGGTGGATAAAATCGCGGCAACTGGAGCGAATATAGTGTTCTGTCAAAAAGGCATTGATGATATGGTTCAACACTTCCTAGCCAAGAAAGGCAT
>JAOZGV010000001.1 GCA_026015225.1 Candidatus Bathyarchaeota archaeon | reverse complement strand
GTTTTATTTTGTAAAATATACGCGTTAAATTTATATGTATACTTTAACAATGACTAACTTCTAAAACATAAAGTCCATTGAACATAGGATGTTCAATTGTATAACGGATTAGGATTATTAGATTTCAATAATCTAACATTACGAAGATTGATGTGTCAAATATATAGATGAGTGAAATTTATGAAAGCTATGAGTAAACACGAATGGCAATTTTTTATTAACAATCTAATAGAAGAAGGGTCGCATAAAGTAATTGGTGTCAAGGCAAAAGGTGAGAAATTTGTCTTTGGTCCTTTGGATTCTGCAGAAGAGTTGAGACTTGATTACGATACGACTATTCTTCCTCCAAAGAAATATTTTCTGCCAACTCATGAGGATCTCATGAGATACGACATCTCACAACCATTTAATGTATTACATACCGTGGACGAGTCTCCTAGAATTATAATTGGAATTCATCCATATGATCTAATCGCAATTTTGCAAATGGATAAATTGTATCTTGATGATACTTCAGATGATCATTATAAAGCCGCAAGAAAAAATACATTGATTATTGCCTCAGACATAATAAATGTTTCACAATATTCATTCGCAGCTAGCATGGCAACTCACATGATTGCACGTACGCGCGCATATGACCTTTTGGTAACCGATCTTGGAGAAGTTGTAGCAATTGATATCGGCACTGAATCTGGTAAACTACTTTTAGAAAAACATGGAAAAACAAGAGAAGCTTCAGAAGAGGAAATAGTAAAGGTGGAAGAATTAAGGGAAGATCTTGCATCTAAATACGAAAAAAAAGTTAACGTCGAAAAAACCGAATGGCCCGCTTTACTCTCGAAAAATTATGACCACCTTATATTGAAAGAAAAATCAGAGAAATGCCTAGCTTGTGGCTCTTGCACTCTCGTATGTCCTACATGTTTCTGCTATGATGTAGAAGATCTTCTTCAACTAAATGGAAAAGAAGGTGTTCGAAGGAGAACATGGGATGGATGCTTAATGAGAGAATTTACAAAGGTAGCAAGCGGTGAGATATTCAGAGAAAAGATCTTAGATAGATATAGACATAGAATTTTTAGGAAAGGATATTACCTTCCAGAAAGGTACGATTTCATTGCTTGTGTTGGATGTGGACGATGTGTTTCCGCATGTCTTCCGGACATCGCAGATCCATCTGACATATTAAATTCAATGACAGAGTCGCCCCAATCAGATGAACCCGTGATATCATTTCCACAAATTCCTAAAACCGACGTTGTTTCAATTGATTCTCATTGTTTATTTGTGCCCACAAGCGCAACAATCAAGCGTATAGAACATCTAACGTATTGTGAAACTCTATATGAGTTAGTAAAAGACGATCAAACTCCTTTAGGACATCAGCCTGGGCAATTCATCCAAGTGTCGCTTTTCGGGATTGGGGAAGCTCCTTTTTCAGTATCATCCGCTCCTGGTGGTAAATCATTTGAAATTGTGGTAAGACAAATAGGTGAAGTTACATCAAAACTTAGAACCCTAAAAGTTGGAGATAAAGTTGGAATCAGAGGACCATTTGGTAGGGGATTCGATATAGACTCTCTAAAAAGTAAAGATCTGCTATTTATTGCCGGAGGCTTGGGAATAGTACCGATGAGATCGCTAATTAATTACGTGCTTAGAAATAAAACTCAATTCAATGATGTTACTATTCTTTACGGATGTAAAGAACCTAATGAATTCCTATTTTGGGATGAAATTTCAAAATGGCACAAAAGAAAAGATATAACACATATGTTCACTGTCGATAGCTGTCCAGAAGGTGTATGTTGGGATGGAGATATTGGAGTAATTACTACACTATTACCAAAAGTTGATTTTAATCCAGAAACTACAAAAGCAATTGTAATTGGCCCTCCCATTATGTATCAGTTTGTAATAAAAGATTTAGAAAAAAAAGGAATGAAAGACGAAAATATTCTCATATCTCTTGAAAGAAAGATGCGATGCGGTGTTGGGAAATGTGGACACTGTCAAATACATGGAATGTATGTTTGCAAAGAAGGCCCTGTCTTTAACTATGCTGAAATAAAGGATTTGCCGGAGGCAATATAGATGAAACCAAAAGTTGCATTTTTTGACTTTTCCAGTTGTGAAGGTTGTCAGTTACAAATTGCAAATCTAGAAGAGCGCATCATTGATCTGATTGAAGTAGTCGATGTGGTCTCCTTCAGGGAAGTTATGAAGGAGCATTCAGATGATTATGAAATAGCAATTGTAGAAGGATCAATACAAAGACCCATGGATGAGCTTCGTTTAAAAGACATAAGATCAAAAGCCAAAATATTAGTCGCTCTTGGAGCATGTGCTCATACTGGATGCGTAAATAAACTGCGTAACGAATGGCCAGTTGAAGATGTTAAGAAGGAAGTATATGGAAAAGCTAACATAAGCGATAATCCCTATTTTGATGTATTCCAAACCAAAGCTTTGGATGAAGTTGTTGAAGTTGATGCCTGCATACCTGGATGCCCAATTGACAGGGAAGAGTTTATCAGAATTGTAACCGCTTTAGTAGCAGGAAAGAAACCAAGCATTCCTAAATACCCTGTATGTGTTGAGTGTAAGAAGAATGAGAACATCTGTGTATTTGATTTAGGTAAATTCTGTTTAGGGCCGGTAACAATAGCAGGTTGTAATTCAGCATGTCCAAATTTTAGTCATGAGTGTGAAGGATGTCGTGGTTATCTGGAGCATGCCCATATGGATGCACAAAAGGATGTGTTGAAAAAATATGGTCTCTCAGTTAAACAGATGTTGGAACGATTTAATATTTTCAATTACCGTAAGGAGGGATACTGATGAGCCAAAAAGTAGATATCAACTTACATCACATAACCCGATTGGAAGGACATGGAAATATAGTTGTAAATGCCGATAATGGGAAGATTGAGAAAATAGAGTGGCAGGTATCAGAAGCTCCTCGATTTTTTGAAGCGTTTGTAAGAGGTAAAGATTATGATGATCTGGCTCATATCACCTCTCGAATCTGTGGAATATGCTCAATAGGGCATACCCTTGCATCTCTTAAAGCTACAGAGGCTGCTTTGGGCGTAGAGATATCTGAACAGACAACTTTCCTTAGAAAATTAGCACTTCATGCCGAAAACATGCAAAGTCATATCCTTCATGTGGGTTATCTTGTGGCCCCGGATTTGTTCAAAGTTGGAAGTGTTTTCCCACTCATAAATACGCATACGGACGCAGTATTGAAGATAATCCAACTGCATAGACTCGCTAATGAAATGTCTGATCTAATTTGTGGAAGAACAACCCATCCAATAGGTCTTGTTGTTGGGGGTTTCACTCATGTTCCGACTTTAGCGGAATTAAAAGTACTTAAATCAAGATTGATTTCATCCTTAGATATTGCTGGACAAGTGGCAGAAATATTAGTCAATAATGCACATATGTTTCCCAACTTTTCAAGAGAAACAGAATACATAGGGTTGACAACAAATAATGAGTATGCTCTTTACGATGGTGTTATTGGATCAACCGATACTGGAGAACATCCAGTTAAAGATTATCAATCAATTGTTAATGAATATGTAGTCCCCCATTCCACTGCAAAGCACTCAAAACATAAAAGAGACTCCTATATGGTAGGAGCCCTGGCAAGGTTCAATCTAAACTCTGACAAATTAACTCCCATGGCAAAAGAAATAGCTGAAATGTTCGATCTAAAACCAATATCCTTTAACCCATTTATGAATAATATTGCTCAACTCGTTGAATATGTCCATTCAGTAGAAGATTCGATAATAATCATTGATGCTCTACTTATGCGTGGAACCAAAACGGAAGAACCAATTAAAATTAAGCTGAAAAAGGGAAGAGGGATAGGAGCAGTGGAAGTGCCTCGAGGAATCCTATTTCATGATTACACCATAGATAAAAAAGGAAAATGCATAAAAGCCAATTGCGTAATTCCGACAAATCAGAATCATGGGAATATTCAAAAGGATATGGAAGCTATGGTACCCACACTATTAGACAAGCCAAAAGAGGAAATCGAGCTTAATTTGGAGATGTTAGTAAGAGCCTATGATCCTTGCATCTCATGCTCAACTCATTATTTAAAAGTGAAATTCGTTTAAGAGAATAGGATCTTTAAAGATATTTCTCAAAGGATCTTACGATCTCTTCTGTTCCTTTTCCCACATTTTCTGTAAGTAAAATTTCATCTGTCATATCGAGACAACCAAATTGTATGCCTATGAATAGGATCTGGCAATTAGGGATCTTCTTTTTCAAATAGCCCAATACTAAATTGAAATTATTCTCGTGAGTAGTTAAATTGCTATCAACTATCTCGTCTTGGTAAAAAAGTTCAATCCTACCTGGTTCTGCTCCAAAGCTGGAAGAATCGATAAATATTATCT
This sequence comes from Candidatus Bathyarchaeota archaeon, assembly GCA_026015225.1. Classification (GTDB taxonomy): domain Archaea; phylum Thermoproteota; class Bathyarchaeia; order 40CM-2-53-6; family RBG-13-38-9; genus JAOZGV01. Next base: position 3,668 of record JAOZGV010000001.1, on the reverse strand, counting down.
TTGTAGGTTTTAAATCATCAATTACATGGACGTAATCAATTAATCTTCTTCCAGCCTCTATGAGTGAAACATCTTTGACTTTGTCAAGATTTTTCTTTTTCAATAAACGCAATGCTACTATTCCTGCAGCATCATCCATTTTGTAAATATTTCCCAAACCAATTATTACGGTTTTGCCCTTTCTTTTAAGAAAAGATCTAAGTTTCAATTCTGAATCTTTAAAAAAGAGTATAGATCGAGCTTTTTTCATTCTCTCTCAGAATATAGAACTCATAATGATAAAAATCTTTTAAGCGTGCACTAAACACGTGTGCGAGCTCTATCGAAATAGACGCATACAATGTCTGAAGTTGGAAAGCTGAAGTCCAAGTACTTGAATGATATCTTTGTTAAATAGTTATTAAACCTTAAATAACGAATATGCAAATGAAGATTTCATGAAAGATTCTTTACAAACAGGATTGACTTACGAATTTAAATTCAAAATACCTGAAAATAAGACCGTTCCTCATCTATATCCCGAATCTCCAGAAATGCAGGTTATGCCTAAAGTACTTGCAACAGGCTTTATGATGGGGCTGATTGAGTGGACATGCATTAAGACAACAAATCCGTATATTGAATGGCCTAAAGAACAAAGCGTGGGAATAGCATTTAATATTAATCACCTATCTCCGACTCCACCTGGATTTATCATTACCGTTAAAGTAAAATTAGAAAAAATAGACGGTCGATTACTTACTTTCCATATAGAAGCTAATGATGGAATTGATAAAATATCCGAGGGAACGCATGTTAGAGCTATTATAGATGCCGCTAAATTTAATGAAAAAGTGAAAGCCAAATTAAATAATGCTAAATGAGTCTGTTTTCAAACTGAACTTAGAAAACCATTTTTATATATTTTATAGGAAGAGGATCTCAAATCAATTTAAATGCACCAGTAGGGCAAACTCGTATACAAGCAGCTCCAAAATCACATACTTCAGGATTTACAATTATTGATTTCATTCCCTTATCTTTAATTTCTCTTAACTCCATTACCTTTGGTTCAACAGGACACACATCATAACATGCTCCACATCCTATACAAATACTTTCATCAACAACAGGTCGCATAGCAAATCATAGCCTTTTAATTATCTAGATGGTAAAAAGATTTCTTAATCTTTAAAAAAAGTTGAATTCTACCCTTCATTCTCAAGAATTGATAGGATCCTATTTGTAATATCTTGGCAGGAATCATTTAATGGAATTAAATTAATCTTTCTAGGCGAATCAACGCCTATTCCTAATTCAACAGCTCTTCTTATCTGTTCTTGCTCAAAAATTCTACCCTTCATTACTTCTCTAGTTGAATTAAATGATCTCAAAATTGCAACTCCCACAGCATCTAGAGCTACCCTATCTTTGCTTGCTAACATTATTTTTGGCTCAACCATTTCTCCCCGTTCTGGCCCCTCATTTATAAACGCACTTTGAGCATCCATTATTGCCAAATCGACATTGTAAAATCTGTTGATTTCAGCGATCATTGATCTCTGGAAAGGTGATGAATGGAGTTCTACCATATAATTATATACGCTGTTTGGAATCCTTTTTGCGACTATTCCTACAGAATTCTTCAAGGACATTGTGAAATGTCCGCCAAATCTATGCGTTTTTAAACAACAGATCTGGATAATTCTGTCAGAATCTCTAATTACCTTGGCAATTGGAAATCCTTTTAACCAATGAATGCCATCTGGTGGAATTTGAATCCACTCTTTCTTATCGAGTTCATCTAAAACTATGACGTTGAATCCAATTTTATTAGCTAACTTAAAGACTCCTCGGTTTTCTAATACTTTTCTAGTATTTCCTATACCACTCCTTTCGGCTAAGTTTATATCGTTTACTCCAACATCTCTTAGATTCTCAACAACTGCTCGAAGAGTTTCTATATGAGTTGAAGCGGGAAAAGGGTCATCACTGTTGAAGTTTGCTTTAATTGCTATGTTATTTCCCTGATATTCATTGATTGGAAATTTTGTTATGAGTTTTTCAATATTTGTTTGCCTATCTTTCCCTCCAATGATAAAGACTTCGGCTTTTTCTGAATTTTCTTTTAAAGGAGAAATACTGTCGCGAAATTTTATACTAGCATAAATTCCTCCCAATGTTGTACTAACCCCTAAAATTCCAATTAGAGTGAAGAATTTTCTACGAGAGATCTTCAATTTTATAACCTTATAAAACAAATTTATTATTAACACTGTTATAAATAATATACTGGTCTTTGTTAATATTTTTGCCAAATAAATAACGAATTTTTTTATATTTTTAGCTATCCCAAAATTCAAATTAATTTTTTCTTTATGTTTACTGAAGATGAGTAAATTTTATTCATATAGTTCTTTATGAGCTTGAACTTCTTTAATGAAATCTTGTATCGTATCTTTTAATCCATATTCAGCTTGCCAACCCCATTCATTTTGCGCTTTTGTTTCATCCAACTTTGATGGCCAACTATGAACTATTTTATCTTTATCGGGATCCGGCGCAAATTCAATTTTAGCATCTGGTATATATTTTTTAATCATTTCAACAATTTCGTCCGCTCTTGGAGACATGCCACTTATTGTATAAGTCTTTGATCTGATTTTATTTTTATCTGAATGAAAAAGAAGCATAAGACATCTAACAGCATCTTTTACATAAATGAAAGGAGTTCTCGCATCCTTACTTACAAAAACTTCATATGCTCTTTCTAACGCTGGTTCTTGAATGATTAATGACGTATAAGCTGAGAGACCTCCCCCGCCTCTTCCAGCCCCTATTACCGATGGAAATCTAACAGCTCTGAAGTCCATTTTAAATCTTGATGAATAATATTCACCAAGCCTTTCACCAAAAACTTTTGAAACACCATACATGGATTCAGGTCTCTGAGGGGTTTCATATAAGATAATATCTCCAAAATCACGCCCATATGTAGCTAATGTACTCGTGAAGATGAACTTCTTAATATCGAAAATTCTGGCGCTCTCTAAAAGATTGAAGGTACCTTCCACATTTACTCTGAAAGCTGCTACATGTCTCTTTTCAGCAGTTTCAGAAAGTAAAGCCCCATTATGAAATATATGTTCCACATCATAGCGGTTAATTATTTCAGTGATCTCTGACAGAGAAGCTAGATCACCTTCAATTACTTTTATGTTATCTGAATTCGAAATCTTTTGATGCTTTTTCAAAGAGGCAACATCAAATGCTATTACATCTTCTCCTCCTTTAGAAAGAGCTTTTGCAAGATTCCATCCTAGGAAGCCTGTTCCACCGGTAATTAAAATTGACATAGTGTAAACACTCAATAATCTGAGTTGATAACTTTTTTTAATATTTTCCTTTTTATATTTCAAAGTAGGGGAAAATATATGGTAAATCGATGTTGGGGTACCGAAGACCCTCTCCATATGGCTTACCATGACGAGGAGTGGGGCACTCCTATTCATGATGATTTCGTTCATTTCGAATTTATAGTTTTAGAAAGTTTTCAAGCAGGAGTTAGTTGGAACCTGATACTTAAAAAACGAAAAAATTTCAGAAAAGCCTTCGATAATTTCGATCCAACAAAGATCGCCATGTACTCAGAAAATGATGTGGAACGCTTAATGAAAGATAAACTAATA
>JAOZGV010000188.1 GCA_026015225.1 Candidatus Bathyarchaeota archaeon | reverse complement strand
TTGCCTTTTCTTTCAACTCTTCTGATAGGAAATCATACATTTCTTCAATTTTATCCTGTTTTATATGGAGAAAAACATCACGGGGACTGCCCGTAGGAGGAATTAGATTCCCATTTTCGCTTATTTGAAGATTTTTTATCAATCTTTTATATTTATTGAGATAAATTGTGTCATTTGGGGAGACGCCAATAATGCCATGGTCAGCAATAATTAAGATAATCGTTTCGCTTGCGGTTTTTTTATCCATCGCATTGAAAAATTTACTGAAAAATTTTGAGATAGCCGTAAGTTCAGTTAGAAATTCATCAGAATCGGGTCCATATTTATGTCCAACATAATCTATATCATCGATATAAACGTAGAAATAGGCTGGCTCGCTCTCCTCCTTAATTGAACTTTTCAATTTAACAGCTAAATCTGAGGGATAAATGAACGGTATCTTTTTACTACCTTTATGAACCAATCTCGAATACGCGCTATGTGCGTACGACTCGTTTATAAAACTGAAGGACTCCACACCTGATCTTTTCAAGATTTGATAGATCGTTTCGCCCTTGTACAGTATCCTTGGACTAACTTGCATTTTTAAGAGTTCATCTCTCCCACCAATCTCTAATGGTGAGAATGGGAGAGTATTTATTAACATATCAATTTCCTTAAAATAAGTGACCCATTCTGGAAGTCCATGTTCCTGAGGCGTTAGACCGCTGTTTATGGTAGTCAGTGTGGCTGCAGTTGTGGAAGGGAAAACACTGGTAAGGGACATTACGGTACCTTTTTCGGTGAAATTATGAAAAACTTCAAACTTTTCCAAATAATTTGTCCAAACATTATAACCCAAACCGTCGATGAGGAAGAGAACGATCTTTGAAATTTTCTCGATTTCGAATCTATCTTTAATAATTTGCGAAAGTATATTCTGTCTGAGGGGTTTTACATTAAAAAGTTCTAATATCATAGACGGTATATTGGAAAAGCAATATTTTTCATAATAGGGATAGATAAAATTTCCATCCCCTTTCTCTTTCTCTATCTCTTTTTCAATTTCTTTTAAGATCATTTTCTTTAAAAAGAATAGAAAAATATTAAATAAAAATAATATAGTTTTGGATGAAAGATTTGAAAAGCTAATTCTTGAAAAATAATCGTAGCTTAATGTTAATTATGACATTGTTTTGAAATAATTTTAGGAAATGTTTGTAATGGAATACTACAAGTCTAGTCTAAAAGGTAAAATAGCAATTGTTACAGGAGCTGGAAGAGGAATGGGCGAAGCCATAGCAAAAAAGTTGTCGATTTTTGGAGCAATCGTCATTGTTAACGATTTAGACGAGAGTATGATGAATAAAGTTGTCAAGGAAATCAAAATATCCAATGGAGATGCTCTTGGATACCGAACCGATGTAGGCGATTACTTACAAGTTGAAAGAATGGTCGATGAGGTTGTATCAAAGTATGGAAGTATTGATATTTTGGTAAACAATGCTGGAATTTTGCGTAGAAGGGAATCGATTGAAGAGATCGATGATAAAGAATGGGATCTAGTGATGAAGATCAATGTAAAAGGAGTTTTCAACTGTTCTAAAGTCGTTTTAAAATACATGAAAAAAAAGAAGAGTGGAAAAATTGTGAATGTTTCTCTTCGGCTGGTAGAAGTACAAGCGAACTTGGTGGCGCTCATTATACCGCATCTAAAGCGGCAGTACTTGGACTGACTCGACATCTTGCCAGAGAAGCAGCCCCTTATAATATAAATGTTAACAGCATATGCCCAGGCCTGATAGATACCCCCATGATTCGAGAGACGACCTCTATAGAGGAGCTTGATAAGTGGAGAGAGGAAATTCCAATGGGAAAATTGGGCGAACCTGAAAGCGTTGCTGATCTAGTACTCTTTTTAGTATCCGATGCATCAATATATATTAACGGAGCTGCTATAGACATAAATGGTGCAAGTCTGTTAATCTGAGTAGATTGACATTTCAGTCTCACATCAAGGAACGATTATGGCCCTACCTATAATTTCCCCGTTACTCAACTTGGATAATGCCTCATTAACCTGTTCAAGTTTGAATTTATCAGTTACTGTAAGCTGAATCTTCTCTCTTCTCAACAAATCAACAACTTTTTTCAATTCTCCATGCGTTCCAGCACGAGATGTAAGAATGCTAGCTTCTTTAACTATCAACTGAATAGGGTGAATTCGTGGAAGATAATTCTCAGGCTGGTAGCCGATGATCACAAGCCTGCCGCCTCTTGATAAGCAATTCAAACTGATTTCGTAAGTGTTCTCAAAACCCACGGTTTCAAAAACTGCATCTACTCCAGTTTTATCGGTAAAATTCATAACTTCATCGAAAACATCTTTTTTTCTTGAGTTTATTGCTTTATCAGCCCCTACTTTTTTTGCTAATTTCAATTTTTCTTCGTTTACATCTATTGCAAATACTTCTGCACCTGAAAGTTTTGCAATCTGTATAAGCATAAGTCCAACTCCACCAGCTCCCATTATCATTGTAGTTTCACCTGGTTTTAACTTGGCTACTTTTGTAATCGCATGATATGAAGTAACTCCAGAATCAACAAGAATACACGCATCATACGATATTTCTTCAGGTAATTTTACTAGATGTCTTGATCCAACTACAGCATACTCAGAATATCCACCGTCAACATTGAATCCAAAGTGTTTCAGATTCAGGCAAAGATTCTCTTTTTCAATAAGACAATAATGGCAGATTCCACAACTCTGATAGAAGTGTATTAATACCTTGTCTCCAACGTTATGATCTTGAACATGGCTTCCCAGTTCAACTATTTCGCCAGATGGTTCATGACCCATGATTTGAGGGATCTTTCCAGGTTTTAAGAGCCCCTCATATATAAAATGGATATCTGTATGACAAACTCCACATCCCTTTATTTTTAATAACGCCTCGTTGGGACCAACTTTAGGTACGGCTACTTTTTCGATTTTTAAATCCTTTCCAACTTGATAGAAACGAGCCGCTCTCATCTTCAATTTAAAACACTTCTCATTCAATGTAAAAAGTAACGAAGAGTTGATTGTTTGCGCTAGTTTTAATTAAAGAAAAATGGGTTAAAAAAAGCTCATTCTTCTTTCTTTTTGGTTTTTCGTACTTTAGGTATTTGTAGCCCAGAAGACGATGCCATCGCACCGGATAAGGATTCCAGTGGAACAGCAAAAACGATTGTATTGCTTTGATCCTGACTTACATCAGACAGCGTAGACAATCTTCTAAGCTCTAATGCACTTGGAGCTTTTGCAAGAGTTTCTGCAGCTTCCCTTAAATTTTCAGCAGCTTGTAACTCCCCTTCAGACTTTATTATAACCCCTCTTTTTTCTCTCTCTGCTTCTGCTTGTCGTGCAATAATCCTCTTCATATCCTCTGGTAACTCGATATCCTGTAATTCCACTATAGATATGTCTACGCCCCAATCTTCTGAGGTTTGGTCAACGATCTTTTTAACTTCCTCAGCGATCTTTTCTCTCTGAGTTAGAAGCTCATCTAATTCGTATCTTCCTACCACATTTCTTAAAGTAGTTTGAGAATATTGCCTAACAGAGTATATGTAGTCTTGAATTTCAGTTACGCTTTTTACAGCATCCTTTACCTTCATAAAGACGACTGCATCTATTCTCACTGAAATATTGTCTTTTGTTATAACTTCCTGTTTTCTAATGTCTAACGTCATAACACGCATATCTCTGCGATATGTTTGTTCAAAAATTGGTAATTTATAAAAAAGGCCGGCGCCTTTTGTTCTGTTATACTTTCCAAGCCGGAGAATTAATGCTTGTTCCCATTGTTTGTTTATTTTTATTGTTGAGGCTGCTAGTATTAAAACTATAAAGAGGACAAATATTAAAAAAATCAATGCTTCTGCTCCTGTCATATTTCCACCTCTTGATAAATTTTTTTTATTCAAAATATATTTGATTAGATTTTTCTAATAGAAAAGGAATGACGTCCCACCTTGCGTCTTTTCCAGTGACATCAATCCATGCTTTTCTATCAAGAATACTTGATAAGTCAATATCGGCATATAGTATTTCTTTTTTGTCGTAAGATGGTCCAACAACATAATTTCCCATTGGATCTATAATACCGCTTCCGCCATAGAAATTCCAATTTGCCTCAGTATCTTGAGAATTCTCAGGCATGCCGCTTATATATTGTGAAGACGCGAGAACATAGCATTGGGCTTCAATCGCATATTGCCTGATGGAAGTATCCAAGACATGCTTTGGCAGACCGCCCCAACCGGGGTAACACGCTACATGTATCTCCTCTCTTTGGATTATCATGGCTGACTTTAATAATGGGTTAAGATGCTCAGCGCATACTAATCCCCCAATCTTTCCAAACGAGGTCTCAAAAACACAATTTAGATCCTTTGGAACTCCACTTGTCCAAAATACCTTCTCGCGGTAGACTGGAGTCAATTTTCTGTGTTTACCTAAGAGTCTACCGCTAGAATCAATAAAAACGATCGAATTATAAATTGAATTTTTGAAATTTTTATCTCGTTCACTAACTCCTAGGCAGACAACTGATCCTAAAGTCTTAGCAGTATCGCATATCTGATCAAGTTCGGGACTTGGGATCTCAATCGATTCCTCTATCAATTTTGAACATTTATTATTCCAATCGATTGGGGGTTTCGCCTCGATAGCCCAATTCGGGTATGCTGGAATAAAAGTCTCCGGCAATACTATAATTCGCGCTTTATTCTTTCCTGCTTCTTCGACAAGTTTACATGCAAATTCAGTTGATTCATTTTTGCTTGGAGGATATGGAGGAGCGTCTTGTACAACGGCAACTTTTAATTTCTTTCTTTCCATTGAAAAAACCTTCACTATTTTGAATAATTAATTTGCAGATGCTATAATTTTATAAACTCGCTATTTTAAAAACAATTTTAGTTTAAATATAGAAAAGTTAATTCTAAAAAGGATAAAATTACCAATGGGTAAGTTTATATATTACCTTTTAGTAATTACCTGGAGGTATGATGGGAGATGACCCTTAAGTTACAGCTTGTAAAAAACGGTAGCATTCTTTTCGAAATGCCATTGAGCGCAGAAGGATGGCCGAAAAGTGAGCTAAGAGATGAGCTTGATATGTTTGAAGAAGAGTTTGAGAGATTCTCATCATTCTTTGATGCGCTCTCAAACGCAGGCAGGCTGAGAATGATGAAGAGCCTATTTGAGGACGATGATCTCACGTTGAGCTTTGCAGATTTCATGAGAGAACTTAGTCTGAATCCAAAGATAGTATGGGAGAGTACAAAAAAATTGACAGCATGCGGTCTAATGGAAAAATCCGAAGATGGAAGGTATAGATGCTCACAGTCTGGTCAAGCAGAGTTTTTGATGGTCAGCTTAGCTTTAGGTCGTTTATTGAGGGTTCTCCAAGACTTTGAAGAATGGTAAAAAATGAGGTGAAATATATGGATTATTTTGACGAAATCTTCTTTGATATGGACCATTTTCAAAAGAATTTCCTTGAAAAAATGAAGAAGGAAATGGAAGCAATAAACAAAGCAGTTGCAACTGGAGAACTAAAAGGTAATTGGGATATAAAAGAGATTAACGAACCAAATATGAAAGGATACATTATACGTGGACATTATAGCTCCGATTCACCAACAGAAATGACGAGTCCGTTAGAATCGTCTAGACCACATCCACTTAAACCAAAAAGACCGTTTAAACCAAAACCGTCATTATCAGAAGAACGGGAACCTTTATCCGATGTTTACGAGGACAAAAAATCTGTTAAGATTTGCGTTGAGCTGCCAGGCGTTGAAAAGGACGATATTCAGTTGAATATTTCAGATGGAAAAGTCGAGATAAAAGCGAAAAAATTCTATAAAACATTGGATCTGCCAACGAAGGATGTTGTTCCAGATAAAATTACGGCAAGCTATAAGAATGGTGTACTTGAAGCGATAGTACCAAAGAAGGAATTAACAAAAAACGATAAGAAGAAAATAAAAATCGACTGATAGAAAAAAATCAAATTGAGATCGCTAACACTGATTTTACAAAGTACATTAACTTTCTAGAAACTGTACATTTTTCTTTTAGAGGCTCCAATGACTTCCAAATTGCTAATTGCAATAGAAATCAAGAATCAGCAATAGAACTTGACGCCGAACGATTTTTTCCGATGAATAGGATCTACTTTGTATATCCTAGGAGGAAAATATGTTCATCTAAATGCGATTTCACTTAATCAAGAATTACTCATAGAGATACTAATGCAAATATTTGGCGCATCGATAAAACAGAGGGTGGGGCAAATTAAGATTGCTTGGTTTAATAAAATCTAATTGTTCAGAATAAATAGAGAAAAGATCATTGGATTTGGCGGCATATCTTTAATACTCGCAACTAATCCACCACTATCGGAAAACCTTCTTCTGTCCACTCGATAATCCCACCTGATATATGATAGACCTCCTTAAAACCTAATTCTTGCATTATATTCAGAGCTTTTGAGCTGCGATTACCACTTCTACAATAAATAAGGTAAGTTTTATTTTTATCTAGTTTGTCAAGCTGTTCTTCAAAATCATCAGAATAAAAATCAATTCTAATAGAATTCTCCAGGTGACCGCTTTCATATTCCTCTAGAGTTCGAATATCAAGAATTATAAAATCAGAATTATCTTTATTTCTGTTTATCATGCTAAAAGCTTCTTTAGCAGATAATTCGCTTACTTCCGCATCTTTCTCAAAGTAAAAGGGATAACAACCAGGTTTTAAAAATCCACTAATAGCGATAAAAGAAACAATGAGAACTGCTGCAATCGCTATCATCCTAACTGTTCTTTGATTCAATTTACATTTCCCTATTGTAATAAATATAACATTGTTATTAATTTATTTATCTCTTAAACTAACCTTTTTTAATAAATCAACTATGCTTTTTTGAATTCACGAGTCACATTTTTCAAGTCTTCGCCAATTATCTCTATATTTTCCATATTACCCAATCCTAATTCAGCAACTCTTCTGATATGATAGATATCTGTTGGTTCAAATCCCATTATTTTTGATGTTACGGTATCAGTCGCCACGACATCTTTTCCAGCAATTATTAAGTCCATTTTTACTGGTGAGCCACTTACTGGACCCGAACCTTCCATTGCTATAAACCCATCTATTACTGTAAGTGTAGGTCTAAATACAGAATTTATATCTACTATTACCTTGCTGATCCCAAGAGAATGATATCCTGATTTTGGCCTGTCTGTTAAAAGCCCAAACATATTTTTTAAACCTAGAGTAACTTGAGTATCACCATGAGTCTTCATTTTTGCTGCGCTTATCACATGACTTCCAAGAACAATTTTGGGAAATTTTATTGTTGAAAGAACCTCTGGATTTGGGACCTCGACTTCAACCAGTTCGGGATACTTTCTAAGATTTAGGAACGGTATATCATATTTCTCGCATAATTCTATAATGCCCGTTGCTTTGGCAGCTTCATCGGCTTTTGTAATGGTCGCATCGGATTCAACAACAAAGATTTGATCGTTATAAGGTTGAAAAAAACGAATTAATGACTCTACTACAATTGGATCTGTTGTAGCGCCGGTATCCCATTTTTTTATTGAGATAAAATTAACCTTGATCAAAATTGGTTTATCTACAAATTCTTCTGGCTTGCATATCGGCTTTAGAGCCTTTAGAACAGTCTTTATAGATCTTTTTCCTTTAATAACAGCAACTTTAGATTTTGTCAATCTAAATCACTTCTGATAAGACCAACATTTAACTATCACAATACGTCTATGTGTCCACAACTTTAATTTTCTGAGAATATAATATCAAACTATTCTCATTCTGGAGGATAAAATGTCTTTACATTCCATTACTTCATTTTTTTGATACTTATTAATGGATAATTGGATTTTTTCACATAATCTTTTATTTCAAAAACCGATAACTCATTTTAGTGAGATATTCCTTTAATAAAAATTAAAATTTTTGATTATTCTGGTGTAAGTTTATGGACAAATCACTTCCTGTATTGATGGTTGAAGGGGACAATATAGCAAAAGTCTGGGAAGAAGCAGTATCGAAATTGTGGAAAGAAGGAGTTTTAATCTATACAGAGTACGAACAGTGGAGTAGGGATTGTTCGATGCTTATGGTTATACGTAAGCCATTTTCAGAGCCAAGAGTTCATTTAGGAGGACTCTGTGGTGGATTGGAAGATCTTGACAAGTATGTTGGTGAGGTCGTTGAAGGCACCGGAGATCATTTTGTATATGAGGGAAAACGCCCATACGAATACCATGAGAGATTATACAATTATACTGTTCCAGATGATTTGAAAATAGATCAGATCGAGTATATGTTTGATAAGCTGTGTGTAGAAAAAGAGGTAGAACTTAAAGGAAAAAATGCTAAGGTTCGTGGTTTTAGTAGAAGAGCTCAGGCAATAACTTGGAAACCTTGGGTCGATCAATCATTAGAACATCCTCCATGTTTGCAGAGGATCTGGTGTCGCATAATAGGAAAAGAACTCGTAATGGAAACGTGTTGGCGCTCTAGAGATGCATATAAAGCAGCTTTCTGGAACATTTTTGCTTTTACAGAACTACAGAAAAAAATCGCAGAACAATTAAGCAAAAAGATTGGGTTCAAAGTTGAACCGGGTCTATATGTTGATTTTTCAAACAGTTTTCATATATATGAGAATGACTTTCAAGATTTTGAAGAGCGATTCATTAAACTAATTAAGGAAAGAAGTTTTGATAAAAGAACATTGCAAACTGAACTTTATTCTGATATGTTAAAAAAATGCAAATAAAGATTTTTGGAATTTAAGCAAGCCTTCAATAGTTTAGTACATACTAACTTTAGCACTAAAATATTTTCTAAGGTTTTTTTCCATTTCTTCTAGATATGAAGAATGAAAAAATCGCCGCAATTATTGCAGCACCTAGTGCACCCACAATCATTACTTTTCTATCCAAGAACTTACACCTCCTTTATCGAGCTTTTTCAATGGTTGAAAAATTTTTTAAAATTTTAAGATGGAAGGGGGGAGGGCGTAAACCCCCCTTCTCGGCGGGCCAGATGGGTCTTGGTGGTGGGTTTTATTTCACGAGCGTAAAAACATTTATTGAATTTATTTAAGACGTTCTAACTCTTTTTTCCAAATTTTGCGGTTTTGGTTCCACAATCAGGACATTTGGATCTGAAGAGTCTTCTATTTCCTTTATCTTCATTAGTAATTTTTTCTTCTGAGATTTCGACCTTTTTCCTACATTTAACACAGTAAAATTCCATATTTCCATAACCTTGGTTCGACACATAATTTGGATTTATCATAGTTTTTATGCTATCATACCACATCTATTGCAGTATTTCGCATCACTTATGTCGTAAGCACCTTCCTTTCGAAGGATTTCTAATGTTTTGAAGAATTTGTGCCCGTTAATTTTGCAAATCAAATTCATTCAAATCACTTTATGTATACTTGTGTTACATACAAACATATATATAAAATTTGTGGTTTTGTAGCACAAAAAAACACTTTTATATATTTTACGCTTAATTTGATTCAGGTATAATAAAATGACTGCCACAATAAGAAAGGACTCTGTTTATGGTCCAAAAAATATTCAGAAGAGATATTCTAGAAGCGATAAAGAATCTGTACTAGTAAAATACTGTAACAAATATGAAATGATGACCAGGTCAGGAGAATTTTATCGTGATGCAAGCGGAAATTGGAAATTAAAACCGATGAAAAAGCGAAGAAGGATCTGAAAGGATCGTATATTAAATACGATTAAATTAGAAGTAACTAAGTGAAATCAATAATCTTTTTAATAGGTTCTTTATGGTTTTTGACTATCTCGGATATAATTAGACAATTATATAGATACATTTATTTCGCT
>JAOZGV010000180.1 GCA_026015225.1 Candidatus Bathyarchaeota archaeon | reverse complement strand
TTTCAAGAATCATCTAGATTGATACGTGGAAATCTTTTGAAGAAATTATCAATAAAAATCTCCAAGATCTTATCATTATATTCTCTCATAATCTCAATCATTGGTCTAGGTATAATTGCCTTTTTAACCTTTAATCAATCAATCTCCAAGATAGCTTTACCTTTTCAAAGACAAATTATTGGATCAATTTTTGCCTCAATATGCTCATTGGGGATAATCGCTGGAATCTCTCCAAAGAGATGTTCCCAAAGAATCCACTCAAGAATTCCCAAGAAAGAACAAATCAATCTAAAAGATGAAAGAATTAAAGGTCATCATCCGGTATGTGAAAGTTTTTCTAACCATATTGTAAAATTTGGAAAAAGAACGTATTGTATAGGCTGCATTGGAATGGTGACAGGGGCGATTATCTCTCTAATCGGGAGTATATTCTATTTCTTCACGGACTTCTATTTTGGAAATTTTAATGTAATTATTTTTTTGTTAGGCTTTCTGGGTATTTTATATGGCTTGACTTTTTTTAGTTTAATTAATGTTGGGAAAATAACCCGTTTTTTCTCAAATGTAATATACGTTATTGGAACTTTTTTTCTTCTTGTTGGGATTGACGGGATAACAAACAATTTTTTGCTGGAATTCTATCTAATTATCATAATAATTTTTTGGGCAATCACCCGTATTACACTTTCTCAATACAAACACAGAAAAATTTGCAATAGATGTGCTTTAGGGTCGTGTATTTTTAATGAAAAAGAAAATTAATCTGTTTTATCTGCGGCGAAATCCCAAGAAAGCCCCAATTATGATAGCAAGTCCGACAATTATCAATATGAAAGTGCCTATCCAGCGCCAAATTTCAAGTTTTAAAGCAATTGCTAGGCCGATAATGATGATGAAAACTCCAATGATTAAACCAATTAATGCTCCGCCGTAAGGGATCCCAAAAAACTCATCTTCTAACTCCCTTTCTGACCGACCGAAACAAACATCTTCCTCTTTATCCCTGTCTTTAATGGGGGATAGGGCTTTTCCACAATTAATGCAATATCTTGCATCTTCCTTATTTTCAGTACCACATTTGGAACAGTAAACCAACTTTTTTTTATCTCCTTGGTAATACTTTACAGTAAATCTTCTTAAGATTTTATTTCCTTATCAAGGAAAGTCTAAAGATCTTTTTCATACTCTTGTCTTGGAAGAAATTGATAGATGATGGATGTTTTGTTTAATTTAGAAAGTAGGGTACTAAGACTCATAAAAGATGATAGATATACCAATCATTGGAGAATGTTATATGAGGATCCTATTCATTGAACCACCGAAGGACATATGGTTTGTGATGGGTGAGTATGTTCCGGCCCCTTATGGGATCATTCAGTTGGCAGCTTATCTTGAGAAGAAAGTTAACAATGTTGAAATTGACATATTGGATTGCAATGCTCAGCAAATAGATTGGAAAGGATTAGAAAAGAGGATCGAATCTTTACAACCTGATATCGTAGCATCAAGTGCATTAGCTACGTGCAATACGTATGTGGTTGTCAGAACTCTAGAAATTGCAAAGAAAATAAATCCAAACATCTTAACCATCACTGGGGGACAGCATTTTTCAGCTTTAGTGCAGGAAAGTCTGAAAAACTATTCCATAATCGATGTTATCGTGAGGGGGGAGGGAGAGAAAACTCTTGTGGAGCTTGTCAGAAATGCGGGGAAGAAATTATTCTTTCCTAAAATAAAAGGCATCTCCTACCGTTATAAGGGGAAAATTTATCATAATCTTTCGAGACCGCTTATTGATAATCTGAATGAACTTCCTTATCCTGGATACCATCTCGTTGAGGATATTATTCAGAAATATCATTTTGCTGCAATGGCCGGTCGAAAAGCTCCCTATGCACTGATAGAAGGCTCAAGAGGTTGTTCGCATCGTTGTACATTTTGTACACAGTGGCGCCACTAGTGTGGAGTTTGGCGACTAAAGTCTGCAGAACGTATTGCTGATGAAATGGAATACTGTTATCAAAATTTTGGAAGCAGATTTATCTGGTTAACAGACGATGACTTCGGCTCAGGAAACCGTGCTAAACAGCTTGTTAATGAACTGCACAAGCGGAAAATAGGGGATGATCTGATGTGGTTTTTGCAATGGAGGGCCGATGATGTCGTTAGAAATCGCGATGTTCTACCCAAAATGCGTCAAACTGGTCTTCACTGGATTATGATTGGAGTGGAAAGGCCTGACGATTACACATTAAAGAAATTTAACAAGAACTTAAATCAAGAAGATTCAAAAACAGCAATAAAACTTTTAAAGAAAAATGATATTTTTGCGCACGCAATGTTTGTTATTGGTGACCGAAAGGATACGGTCGAGTCGATATCGAATCTAAGAGATTTTTCCAATGAGCTGGATCCTGACTTTTTAATATTTACAACTCTTACTCCATTTCCTGGAATTGAATTGTTTGAAGAGGCCAAAAAAAACGGATGGATAGAAGATTATAATTGGTCACATTACGATATGATTCATGCCATCATGCCGACCGAATCATTATCGAGAAATGAGGTCCAAGAAGAGGTCTATGAATGTTACAGGAATTTTTATGGTTCAATGAGAAGACGGTTTGAAGGGATATTTTCCAGCAATAGTCTTAAAAGAAGAATTTTCATACATATGGTACGTCAAGGAGTCATAAAACAATTGAGATCGATGTTTTGAAACGCTCATTAAAATCTTAAAAACTCAACTATCCATAAATCAAACCGAAGAAAAATGGTTCACTGTATCAAATGTGGTAATGAAAATCCAGATGATGCCAAATACTGTGCTAAGTGCGGTGCAAGATTATATGCAACTGGGGAAAGCAGACATTTTAGAAGAATGGAAGATGAATGTTTTGGACTTCCCCAAGGGAAGAGAATATTTGCCATAATTTTTGGCATAATAATAATTTTCTGGGGCCTAAGCATGATTCTGGGGGATATCTACGATCTAGACATACCTTGGTGGGCATTCATCGCAATATTGTTCGGAGTAATGATTATCCTGAGAGCCTTGTTTGGACGGAAATATCGATATTAGCTTAAGCTTAAGCGGAAAATCACTTAGAATAAGAGTGACTAGAAATTAGGGCGATTAATGTTATGAAAGTTAAGAGAATGATTATTGCATTGGTCATAGCAGCTTTATTCGGTATATATTGTTCTTATGCGACAAATGAATATTTAAAAACCGCAGAGATTCCTGGTCTCGAAGTATCTATTGAATATCTTCTAACTATTTTCTACAGTCGCTTACTGTTAGGATTTGTCATAGGATTTGTGGAGGATGTTAAGCTGATCAGGCAAAGACTTCTAAATTCCATCATTAGGGGAACAATAATGGGCGCCATAGTCAGCTTGGGCATATCATTCTACGGATTTACAGGAGCATATATCTTCATTATATATGGAATTATATACGGAGCAATTATAGATCTAGCGGCTACGAAATTTGGGTCATAGACGCTGCAAGAACCTCACAATTTTTTTTAAAAGCGCGCGCACTCTAATGAAAAACACTATCCTATTTTGTTACTAACATAATGATTCAATCCTTTAGCGCGGATTAATTACAATTACTTTCATGTCCCTTATTGTATGAAAATAAAAATTACTATATGGCTTTTCAATCATAAAGATCCATATAATATTACTAAAGTAGTTTAGCGCGCGTTAATTAGTGAAAGGTTGCGTCCTGTATCCGTCTTAGTTTCAAGAGAAAAGAGTTCTCGTTCAATTTTACATCGTCATAGGTTATTACGCCATCTTTAGGAATTTTTTTTACAATTTTTATATTTTCAGCTAATCCAAGGGGGAGGAGGTTCTCCTCTCTTGCGATATCCGCTTTTTCCGCAAGTCCATAAATGGTATATCCGCCCCCTCCATCCAATATATCTCCAGTTTTCAGGTCATTTTTGGCTGTGGCCACCACTTCAGCTGTTGGTGCAATAGGCAATGGCGCGCCTGTTGGCTCATTGTATATCACTGCTTTGATCAGTGAAATCGATGATTCGAGACCTGGCCAATGGTGAGGCCTGAATACAAGGGCATTCTTACCTTTTCCCCCCAGGGGGCTGCCATAAGTTCGGAA
>JAOZGV010000168.1 GCA_026015225.1 Candidatus Bathyarchaeota archaeon | reverse complement strand
TGGAACGCAAAAATACGATTTGATCAAAATAGATTGATGACACAATATTATTATATTTATGAAAAAATATTAAATTAGCTCTTGTCAAAAAATGAATTTTTTAAGTATTGATTAAGGAAAAATTGGTTGGTACAAAATTTAATCTTGGAGGTGAAGAAATGTCGGTAGAAGATAACGAAGATAATATCAAAATTTGTAAACAATACTGTGGTGATTGTCCATCCTATCCTCAAGGTACTGATGAATGGCTCTTTTGCGCTAAAGGAAAATGTAGTAAAAGTATTGAAAGACAAGGTTGTATATGTCCTGGTTGCGATGTATACGAAAAATATGACCTTTCAACGACCTACTATTGTGATGTAGGAGCGGAAGAGTAGATTCAAAAAATCATAACTTTTTATCATATATACAATTCTATCTTTTTCTAAATCGAAATCTTTCACTCATTTTTTAAGTTAATGAATTCTAAGAAAGTAAAAAAAGTAGTTAATAAAAATCGAAACTATTTATAAAAACGTGAAAGCGCGTGCGCTTTAGATTTATGTTTCTTTTTAGATTCCTTTAAAGCTTCAATTGCAGGTAATTTTTCACCTGACAATGCTGTAATAAATGCCCCGCCAGCAAGGCTAACATAAGAAAATTTCTTCTTATCAATGCTAAATTTTTTTATTGCTTGGTTCGTATCTCCCCCTCCTATTAGTGTGAAAGCATCAAGATCGGCAATAATTTCTAATAGTCCTTTTGTTCCTTTTTCAAATCCTTTCTCTTCATAAGCTCCAGGCGTTCCTTTCGCAACAACACAATTGGCTTTTTTTAATATTTTAAAATATTTCTTTATTGTCTGTTCTCCAATGTCCATAATTAATCCTTCTGCCGGTAAAGAATTTACTGAAATATCTTTCCTACCAGCATCACCAAATGCTATATCATCGGGTATCTGAATAAATTTTGAATAATGTTTTAATACCGATTTTATACGTTCAAGTAGTATCAAATATTTTTCCCCTTTAAAATATTCATAAGTTGCTGGACCGAGTTTATTCCCTTTAGCCATTAAAAAAAGTTCCCCGATGACACCACAAGTTAACACGGTTTGGATGGGCCTAGTACCATCTTTGAACAAATATTCTATGATTTTTAGACAATCATCTGGTTTGTTTCCACCTAATACATATACGACTGGAGGTATAGAGCAGGTTTCTGATTCCATTTTTGAAATGGATGCCCATTCCCTTACCATGATCCTTCCTGCAACAGATGGTAAAACCTGTGTAAAACCTACTGTAGAAGCATGGGACCGATGAGCTACAGAGAATGCGTCATTGACAAATATATCGGCCAAAGGAAAAAGATTTGTAACTAATTTACCCTTAGAATGTTCTATTCCTGTTTTATTTTCAACCTCCTCATCTATTAGCCTTACATTATCAAGTATGATTATCTCTCCATTTTTCATAGATTTTATTCGATTTTTTGCTTTGATACCGATAATATCTTTGACAAAAAAGACTTTTTTCCCAATATGTTTGCTTAGTAAAATTGCATGTTGATCTAAGTGGGTGAAATCCGGACTCCCTTTTCTTCCCTGATGAGCCAATACTACAACTTTTGCCTTTTTTTCTGATAACTCACTTATGGTTTTTGAGTGTTCTCTTAACCTTTCATGATCTTCGATTTTTCGTGTTGATTTATTGTAGGAAGTATTGAGATCTACTCGAACTAATACAGTCTTATTTTTAAAAATCAAATCGTCAATAGAAAATAAATTCAATAGATTGCCTCACTATGCGATAAATTTGATAAGATCCACCAATCTGCTAGAATAACCCCATTCATTATCATACCATCCAAGAACTTTGACCATCTTATTGCTTTCACCGCCTAGAACCATGGTACTCAAAGCATCAAATACGCATGAATGAATATTTCCTATTATATCGGAAGAAACTAATGGTTCCTCAGAATATTCCAAAATACCTTTTAATTTATTTGCTGCGGATCTAAAAGCCTCGTTTATTTGCTCTTTATTTACTTCGGCACTCAACTCTGCAACTAAATCAACAATCGATCCATTGGCGACTGGCACTCTAAAAGCTAAACCATCGAGTTTCCCTCTTAATTCGGGGATTACCTCGACTGTGGCTTGTGTCGCACCTGTTGTGGTTGGGATTATGGATAATGCTGCAGCACGAGCTCTTCTTATATCTTTGTGAGGAAGATCCAATAATCTTTGATCATTTGTGTAAGCATGAATGGTTGACATAAAAGCCTGGTTAATTTCAAAACTGTCATTTAATACCTTTGCCATAGGTGCTAAGCAATTTGTTGTGCATGAAGAATTCGATATAATGTTATGTTCTTTTTCATCATAATTTTTTTCATTAACTCCCATGACTACTGTAAAATCAATTTTATTACCTTTTCCAGGTGCCGATAAAACTACTTTTTTTGATCCAGCTTTGATATGCTTAGCAGCATCTTCTCCTCGACTAAAAATTCCAGTAGATTCTAAGACGATCTCTACACCTAAATCTAACCAGGGTAACGACTCTGGATCTTTTTCACTTAAAACTCTTATTTTTTTATTATTGATTATGATGAAATCTTTCTCTGCCATAATTTCGGCATTAAAAATTCCATGAATAGAATCATATTTTAGCAGATGACATAAAGTCTTGGCATCGGTAAGATCATTAACAGCTATTAGTTCGACTTTTTGAAAGAAATCCTTATCTTGGAATGCTCGACGAAGGAATGATCTTCCTATTCTTCCTAATCCATTTATTCCAACTTTTTTCATATATAATTACCTTTTCAAATTAATTAGTATACTTTCTATAGCATTAAAATTAATTAAATTGAAAAATTACCTTGATTATGTTATCGATGAAATAAATAAAAATTAATCAAAGATTCATTTAATAGTCTATATTCAAATCCAAATATAAATTGATTTTAAAATAATGAGTGGTCTGAATGGAAAGAAGAAAAATAGCAGTCTTGGGAGCGGGTAATGGTGGAAGAGCAATGGCCGCTTACTTGGCAATAATTGGAAATGAAGTTAATCTTTACAATCGAACTCCAGAAAATGTTTCTGTTATCAAACCTTTGGGAGGAATATATTTAAGATACTCTCCGGTTTTGGAAGAAAGTATTTTTCCAGAAGGAATTCTTCCTAGTGGAATGAAACAGATTGATGCTGATATAACGCACGAGTATGAAAGAACTCCTGTAACCGAGCGACCATTTGAGGAAGATATTAAGAGTGTTTTTGCGAGATTTAACAATATTACCTCAAATATAGATGTGGCAATTAAAGATAG
>JAOZGV010000164.1 GCA_026015225.1 Candidatus Bathyarchaeota archaeon | reverse complement strand
ATTCAAGCCCTCTAGATCGTTGTGCATCCATTATAGTCTGAGCCTCTATTGCCATTGTCGGTACCAATCTTACGGCTGTTGTAAAAGTAAAACACAAGGCATATGGAATATGAATTTCTTCTAAAGCTAAACCTAGGTCATCTGGAGACGTTGTCATAAAAAAAAATGAAAAAGATGATATCAGAACTAGAAACCTAAACATCATGGTTAATGAGAATGATAAAGTGGAACCAGTAATAAAATTAGCAA
This sequence comes from Candidatus Bathyarchaeota archaeon, assembly GCA_026015225.1. Taxonomy (GTDB): domain Archaea; phylum Thermoproteota; class Bathyarchaeia; order 40CM-2-53-6; family RBG-13-38-9; genus JAOZGV01. Next base: position 3,288 of record JAOZGV010000164.1, on the reverse strand, counting down.
GAAAAATCAATAAGGCAAAAAATACACCGCCTCTCAAAGAAAAAATCCATCTTTTAAAGGATTTAGCTAAAAGAATCATTGGTATTTGAACGATAAAAATAACTGAAAATATTAATAAATTAGAGAATAAAATTGATAAAATAAATATTACGCCTAAGAGAACGAGTTTGGATCTTGGATCGAGTAGATGGATTGGTGTTTTAATTTTAGTAAATTTAAATCCATCAAATAGTCTCATCGACAAAAAACATCATCTCAAAAATTTTTCTAGAATTTTTTTTGCTGCAAATACATCGACAATCTTTTGCTCTACTCTAAGATTCGGAAGCATATTAATTAAAATGCTTATTTGAGGCATCAATAATGAGGCTTCATCCAGAATTTTTTTATCCGTTAATATATCAGTGCATGATCCAGTAGCAATTATGTTACCTCTTGATAGTAATACTATCTTTGGTTTAGTTTCAGCAACGAATTCAACGTCATGCGTTACAATAATTACCGTTTTCCCTTGAGAATTCAATTGTTTAATAAAGTTTCCAAGTTTACTTTTTTGGTCATGATCTTGACCTATTGTTGGCTCATCAAGAATTATATATTTTGGATCCCAAGCAAGTACAGAAGCAAGCGCCAATCTTTTTTTTTCGCCTCCACTAAGCATAAACGGAGAGGCATTATAATATCGGGTTAAATTTAAAATTTCAAGTATCTTCTTTGTTCTTTTTTCTGCTATCTTCTCATTGAAACCAAAATTTTTAAGGGAGAAAAGTACTTCGTCTTCAGCAGTCTCACAAAAAAGCTGATGCTCTGGATTTTGAAAAACCAACCCTACCTTTTTAGAAAGAGAAGCTACACTTGATTTTTTCGTATCTATTCCATCTATAAGAACCTTTCCATGGGTAGGTTTGAGCAATCCATTTAAATGTTTGACAAGGGTTGTTTTTCCCCCGCCATTCTCACCCATAATAGCGATGAATTCTCCCTCTTCTATTTCCCAATCAATTCCATGAAGTATTTTTTTCCCATTAGGATATGTAAAGTAAAGATTTTCGATCTTGATCATTTCATTCTCCTTTCTAGAAACTGGACTGCTTCCGACGTATCTACGGGTATTTTTTTTATCTCTATTCCATCTTTTCTAAGAAGATGAAATAGAAGGCTTACTTTAGGTATGCCTACTCCAATTAAATAGACATCTTCATTATACACCTTTGTGGGGGGTCCATCCAGTAATATTCTGCCTTCATTCATGATCAAAACTCTTTTTGCATATTTGGATGCCAAGTCTAATCTATGTTCTACCAAAATTATAGTAATCCCCAGTTTATCATTTAATTTTGAGATTGTCATCAATAAATCATTAGATGCTTTAGGATCTAAAAAGGAAGTAGGTTCATCTAGAACAATTATCTCAGGGCGCATGGCTAACACAGAAGCTATAGCAACTCTTTGCTGTTGCCCCCCAGAAAGTTCGTAAGGCGCATAATCTCTTAAGTGTTCAGTGCCAGTGACTCTTAATGCCCATTCTACCCTTTTTTTTATTTCCTCTCTTTGTAGCCCTAGATTTTCAGGTCCGAAAGCAATATCTCGCTCTACTGAAAGGGAAAAAAGTTGATTCTCGGGATTTTGGAATACAAATCCTACGCGCCTTGCCAATTCACTAATTGGGCGATTGCTAGTATCCATACCTAATATTTCAATCGTTCCTTCAAAATCACCGTTATAAAAATTTGGAATGAGTCCATTAAGGCATCTACATAGAGTGGTTTTTCCACATCCACTTGGCCCAGTAAGAATAATAAAATCTCCTTTTTCTATTGTCAAATTAATTTCTTGCAAAGAAGGAGATTGAGTACCCGCGTAAGTGAAATGTAAATTCTCGATTTCTATTTGAGCCAATAAATGATTCACCTAATCGAATTATTTTCATTTGCAATAAGAAATATATCAAAATTTTCATTAAATATTAACACGGACTCGTAAATCGTTTTTCTTAATTGAGTATTTTTTGAACTTTTAAATTGGTCTTAAATAAGAATATTAAGAAAGTTTTTCTCTTATCTTATCAATGCATTTCTCAATAATATCATCAATGTCTCCTATCCCATTTATTCCTGCCGCCATCGCATGTCCTCCTCCAGAACCATTAAGTCGTTCAGCTATTGGTATTGCAATATCTTTTCCTAAATGTATCCCAGTTTTTTTATGAAAATTCTCTTTGCACCTTAGACTCATAATGAATCTATCGTTATTTCTTCCACCAACAATCGAAACATGCGCTCCAATATAATTTAATATCCTTGCGACTGAGGCCTGGTAGGAGTTTACTTCAGAAGCTGCGATTATCCAATTATCTGCTCTAGAAATTACCAATCTTTGGAGGGCTTTTAATCTTGCAATTATTTCAGGCTTATCAAGGGGGACCCTCATAATTGAAATCGCATCCTCAATGGAAGCCCCGAAATGGATTAATTCAGCTACATTAATCAAACACTTAGAAGAAGCTAGAATAAAATGTCTAGTATCATAAACTATACCGATCAAGATAACGTTAGCAATTTTTTTGGAAGGCTTTAATTTGTATCTTTTATACATTTCATATACAATTTCGCATGTCGATGAAACTTTTTCATTAATTATGATACATGAAGTACTCTTTTTTAGATCAAGATGAGTTGTATGATGATCTATAATAACCAAAGGTATTTTTAAATTTGTAAGAGATTCGTAATGATTTCCCAATTGTCGAATGTTATTCGTATCTGCTAAAATGATGAGATCGGCTTTATTGGATAGAATTTCAGTAATTGACTCTATCGGAATGAAATCTACTACCCTTTTTGCTAAGGCATTCATTCCTCCGGGGGTAATTATCTTTACAATTACCCCTTTTTTTAAATTTTTGATCAAGAATTTAATTGCATATGCGGAACATATAGCATCGGGATCGGCATTTTGATGACAATAAATAACAATCTTTTTTGATTTTTTTAATAGCTTCTCAAAGAGTCTAAGTCTATACAATAATTTTATCCTCGTTGGCTATCAACCAGTTAAAAAAGCGAATATATAGAAATATAACCTACTATTTGTAATTTTTTTAATGTTGGGATATTGAAATAATTAGAAGATTCAAAAAAATTGCGATTATAAATAAAAGTCAATTGATGATAACACATAAAATGGAAAATTAAAATATTCTTTATATTCTACCGCCCATTTTCTCTTGAAGCTTTCCTTGAATTTCCTTAATTCTTTCTTTTGTTCTTTCTTCTTGCTTTCCAAGAA
>JAOZGV010000161.1 GCA_026015225.1 Candidatus Bathyarchaeota archaeon | reverse complement strand
TAGCGCATACACAATTTTGGAAGTACATAAGAAATCTTGATTCTTGTGGAATGATAACAACAAAAATATCTGGTAAAGGAGTTAGAGGGAAAACCACTCTTATTGGATTGACTGCTCCATCTCCAGCGATATTTAGGAAGAAATTAGAATCTTTTTTTAAGTAAAATACAAATGAGTTGAAAAAATTTTATTATTAGAAAGTAAGGTTAATTTCAAAGAATGATTTGCAAAAATGGTAATTTTGTAGATTAATGAAATATAAGGAATTAAGCCTCAAGATAATTGGAGGATGGTAGATACTGAGCAGATATAGGATGGTGGATATAACCGAGAAAAAAGAGGTTTTCCGAGAAGCAACCGCTATAGGAAGAATTAGATTAAAACCAGAAACCATCAAGAGAATTATTGATAGAAAATTAGAGAAAGGTGATCCCCTAGCAGCAGCAGAAATTGCTGCAATACAAGCAGGAAAGAATACGCCCCAGATAATACCTTTCTGCCATCAGATTCCTATAACTAACATTCAAACTAAAACTGATTTGAAAAATAATTCAATAGAAGTACAAGTACGAGTTAGGAGTACAGCTAAAACTGGTGTAGAGATGGAAGCTTTAGTTGCAGCTTCAATATATTTGCTTACTATTTGGGACATGGTAAAGAAATACGAGAAGGATGATAAGGGCCAATATCCTCAAACTTTTATTGAAAGTATAAGAGTTAAGGAAAAAATAAAGGCTCGTTAAAATGAGTTCAACTGCTAAAAAACATAGATCTGAGTCGCCTAATAGGGTGACTTTTTCTATAATAACATGTAGTTCTTCAAAATATAAAGCCAAAATAAAAGGAAAAAAAGTCGATGATCCTTCTGGAGATCTGATAGAAAAAATCTTAAAGAATAATGGACATGTAGTTCATAACCGTAGTTTAATATCTGATGACAAGATTGGAATCAGGAATAGTATTAAAGATGCTTTATCTGACGAAAATATTGATTCAATAATTACAACTGGAGGGACAGGAATATCTCCTTCAGACATCACTATCGAATCTGTTCGGATTTTTTTAAGCAAAGATATACCAGGGTTTGGTGAACTCTTTAGGAAAATAAGTTATGAAATGATAGGATCAGCAGCCATGATCACCAGAGCCATAGCAGGGATAGCAAAGGAAAAACCTATATTCTGTTTACCTGGGTCATCAAATGCAGTAGAGATAGCCATGGTTAATCTAATCATTCCAGAGATTGGTCACATAGTTAAACACGCAAAAGAAATTTAGGAGATCACGGAATTGACGATTAAAGATAATTTTGGGAGGCCAATATATCATATTCGAGTTTCAATCACTCAAAAATGTGATCTAAATTGCTTCTATTGCCATAAAGAAGGGCAAGATAAGGCAATAATCGAAATGACACCAAAAGAGATCTATAAGATTATAGAAATCGCCTCTGGGTTCGGTATAAACAAGGTTAAGATAACTGGAGGAGAACCACTTTTAAGATCCGATTTATCAAAAATCGTCCATCTAATTTCAAAGATTGGAACCATCGAGGACATATCGTTAGTTACAAATGCAAGAAATCTTACCTATGAGAGAGCCTTAAAATTAAAAAATAGTGGATTGACTAGAATAAATATAAATTTACCATCCCTCAACGAGATCACATATAGAAAGATTGTAGGTAGAAAGCTAGGGCCTGCTTTAGAGGGTATTAATGCTGCGGCAAAAGCGGGTCTCTATCCTATAAAAATTAACATGGTTCTCCTCAAGGGAATAAATGATAATGAAGTTTATTCGATTATTAATTATACAAAAAATTATGAGGCAGTTCTTCAATTGATAGAACTTGAGCCGCTTAGGATAAGCGATTATGCGTACAGAAAATATTTCATTCCCCTTGAAAATATTGAGAATAAGATTTCAAAAGAAGCAAAAAAATTGGATATAAGAAGAGCTATGCAAAATAGAAGAGTTTATACGCTAAAAGATGACGCAAAAGTAGAATTTGTAAGGCCAGTGGACAATACAGAATTTTGTCTTCATTGTACAAAGATAAGATTGACTAGCAATGGTGAGTTAAAGCCATGTTTAATGTCTAATGATGGTTTAGTAAATATTCTTAATCCACTTAGAATCGGGGAACCAGAATCTAAGTTGCGCTCGTTATTTTTAGAAACTATCAAATCGAGAGAACCTTATTGCACTGAGCAGAAATTAAAAGCTATATCAAAATAATCTCAAAACTATCAAATAAGGGGTATCAAACAAAATCAAAGTAATTTATTCAATTTTATGAGTGGGTATAAAAAATTCTGATAATTTCATTTTCCATACTATCAATTCTCCCAAATCCGAATCTGACTAATTGAACTGTATTGTTTATCGGTTCATCCTCTAAACTTTGTTCAGATAAACCTTTAAAAATTTTCATATCAGGCATAATTACTTCTGTTTTAACATTTTTATCTTCAGGGACCCATTGGATTATTGGAGAGTTAGCTCTTTTTGCTTCAATGTGAGATTCTCCTCGATAAGTGGCTATTACCTCATCAACATTAATCTCATCAATTAATATATTGAAAAGACCCATTAATCTGATGTGCTTTTTTCCACGAATAATCTCTAAATCGCTCCTTGAAATAATTAATTTAATAGCCTTTTTAATTGGGACAATTTTAAAAATTCTTTTATTCCTCTCTGGAAAATCTGGATGCTTTGGTATACTTTGTGAAATCTTTTTTGAGACTTCTCTTACAGTAAGCAGGATTGGATTTGAAATAAAGAAATATCGATTTGATACTTTATCTATTATTTTTCTATTTGTAGCATAGATATTTTCCCAACTAAGTTGTGAATCAACCGGTTTTGGACCAATCTCTGTTGCAATTTTACGAAGAGTTTCAGGCATTATACCCCTTCTCTTTAATGCGATCAGAGTAGCCAGTCTGGGATCACTGAAACCAGTAACAAGACCTTCTCGTATTGATTCGATAATTTTCGATTTGCTTAAAGTTGCTCCAGGAATTTTAAGTCTTCCATAGTGAATTGCTTCTGGATATTCCCATTTGAAGTAGTCGTACATATATCTCTGTCTTACCATATTTGTATAATGTTCCTTTCCACGAATGATGTGCGATATTTCCAATAGATGATCGTCTATACCACATGCAAAATTATACAATGGCCAAATATGATACTTGCTTCCAACTCTTGGATGCGGATGTTTGTCTGTATCAATTATTCTTAATGCTGGCCAATCTCTTACTGCTGGATTTGGATGATTAAGAATTGTTTTTACTCTGACAATTGCTTCGCCTTCCTTATAATGACCTTCTAGCATCTTCTCCCATCGGTTAATCTGTTCAGTGGGTGATTTGATTCTACAATCGCATGGTTTACAGGCTAAAAGCTTATCTTTAAAAACCAAAGGATCACAATTGCAGACATAAGCACCATCAATTTCAATGAGTTTTTTTACATGCTCGTAATATATCGGAAGTCTATCGCTTTGAATGAATTCTGCGTCCCATTTGCACTCTAACCACTCAATATCTTCCCTAATTAAATCATAAAACTCTAAAACAGATTTTTTCAGTCTTGGATCAGTATCTTCAAACCTTAAAAGAAATTTTCCTTTATGCATCCTTGCATAATCGTGCGAAAGGATAAGAGCTCTAATTGAACCTATATGCAAAACGCAATCAGGATTGGGGGAAAATCTTGTTACTATTAGGGGATATTTATCAGTGTTTGGAAGGGGGGGTAAGATTTTTTGCTTTGTTTCTTTTTTTTCGGAGATCTTTTCTGGAAATCTTTCCTCTAATGTTTTTCTTTGTTCATCAAAAGATAATTTATTCAGATCATTTGTTACTTTTACAACAAGTTCGGTAATATTTTTAATATTGTCCTTCAATTCAGGCCTTTCATTCAATATCTTCCCCAGTATAGCACCTGACTTGGCCTTGCCATCATGTTCTACTGCATTTTTCAATGCATATCTGTTAATTAATAGTTCAATTTCATCTTTGGTATTCATTTTACTGTCCACGATTATTGTTCTTGATTTCAATATAATTTACAATCGTATTAAATCTTGAGTAATAACACTAAGTTTGGAACAAATATCAAATAGAAATATGGATATCGATCATAGATTAAGTTGAATAATTAAATAATAAATTACTGGATTATTAACTAGTTCAAAGATTGTTTGAATGAGTTAATTGAGAAATTTGTCAGTCTTTCTTGATATCTCGGATATGATCAAGTACCAATTTTCCATTCTCCTAAGTAGTCAATTTGTTTTTTTGTTAGATCATCAATCCTGATACCTAGACTTTCAAGAGCCAATCTGGCTATTTTTAAGTCAATTACTTTTGGAACGTCAAAGACTTTTTTCTTAAGTTCATTGTGATGTTTAGCAATGTACTCTGTACATAGTGCCTGATTTGCAAAGGACATCATCATCACTTCACTTGGATGCCCTTCAGCGGCAGCTAAATTTACGAGTCTGCCTTCTGCAAGAAGGTATATCTTTCTTCCATTTTTTAGTAGATACTCTTCAACGTTAGGTCTCACATTCCTTTTTGAAGTACTGAGATTCTTAAGATCCTCCAGGTTTATCTCAACATTGAAGTGCCCCGCATTTGCTAGTATACCACCGTTTTTTATTTTATCTATATGTTCTCTTCGAATTACATCGATATTGCCGGTTGCTGTTATAAACACATCCCCTATTTTGGCCGCTTCTTTCATGGGCATAACACTGAAGCCGTCCATTACAGCCTCGAGTGCTCTTAATGGATCTGCCTCAGTAACTATCACATTAGATCCCATTCCTCTGGCTCTCATTGCTATCCCTCTGCTGCACCAACCATAACCTGCCACCACAAAGACTTTTCCCGCTAATAAGACGCTTGTTGAACGCAATAGTCCATCTATCGAGCTTTGACCTGTCCCATAACGATTATCGAATAAGTATTTTGTAGAAGCGTTATTTACAGCTATTATAGGATATCTTAATTCTCCAGATAACTCCATAGCTTTAAGTCGAATAACTCCACTCGTCGTTTCCTCTGTACCCCCAAAGATCTCATTAAGCAATTCTTGCCTCTTCTCATGCAATGTACCAACTAGATCAGCCCCGTCATCCAATGTTATATTTGGATTGTGATCAAGAACTTGATTAATGCACCAGTAATATTCTTCATTATTCTCTCCCTTCCAAGCGTATACATGTGTTTTATCCAATACAAGTGCAGCAGCGATCTCATCTTGCGTAGATAAAGGATTTGAGGCACAAAGAGCAACTTCTGCACCACCTGCTTCTAAAGTTCGGACGAGGACTGCTGTCTCCTTTGTTACATGCAAGGATGCACCAATTATCATTCCTTTAAGAGGTTTTTTTTTAATAAAATCCTCTCTAATCTTTATAAGTACTGGCATCCTACTCTCTGCCCATTCTATGGATTTTTTCCCTTCCTCATTCAAAGAAGTGTCTTTCACTTTATATTGAGTCATTGTTCTTCAATACCTAAACGTACTAAATCTATTAATCTCTATAGTATTTTTCAATTTGATCTATCTCAAATTTTTTAGTTTCTAAATCATTTAAAATGAAATTAATAATCTTTCTTCTTTTCTCTTTTTTAGGTCAGGATAATAAAGTGCACGCGCTAAACGGTAAATATAAGAAAAATTCAGAAAGAAACAAGATTTCTATATTTTTCGAATCTTTCCTGTATATCATTTATGCTTAGTTTGAGGAAACGATTGACACTGAAGTCTTCCACTACAAAAGACCCCATGACATTACCATAAATAACAGCTTCTTTAAGCGTCCTTTCGGAAAGATTGTCTGTACTTTCGATGTAACCTATAAAGCCACCACCAAATGAGTCGCCTGCGCCTGTGGGATCGACCACTTCTTCCAGAGGAAATGCCGGAGCTGGAAAAATTAAGTCACCATTATCCATAAAAAGTATGGCGCCATGTTCACCTTTCTTTATTACAACATACTTCGGTCCCCATTCCATGATATTCTTTGCACACTTTACAAGATTTGATTGCATCGTTATCATTCTGGCCTCTTCATCGTTAAGAATTACTGCGTCTATCCTTTCAAACATTTTTATGAGCCGCTGCCGTTTATTTTCTATCCAATACTTGATAGTATCAGCTACTGTCAAACGTGGACTGTTGAGCTTGTCGAGAACACAAATAATCT
>JAOZGV010000153.1 GCA_026015225.1 Candidatus Bathyarchaeota archaeon | reverse complement strand
GGTTACTTTTCAAGTTCTCAATTGGATGGGTTGGTGGAAATTAGAATTAAAATGCAAAAGTTAGGAGAAATTCTAACTCAAATCTTTAGAAAATATGGTATGAAGATCATACCCATTATTTCATCAAGCTGTATGATTGCAGAAAATAAAAGACTTCTAAGAGTGGAGATCGAACCATTTAGAATTTTTCTAAAAATTGGATTAATACCCATGTGTAATGGCGATGTTGTAGCGGATAGAAAGCTAGGTTTCTCTATCATATCAGGAGACCAGATGGCAACTTATCTTGCCAGAGAACTAGGGGCAAAAAAAGTCATATTTGGTTGTGATGTGGATGGTATTTTTACATCCGATCCAAAGCAAAACGAGGAAGCTGAATTAATACCCATCATAAAATTTAAGGATTTAAGGAAAATTTTAAAAGAATATGTAAGCGAAACTAAGGCTCCAGATGTCACAGGCGGTATGTTAGGAAAATTAAATGAGATTAATAACTTGATGAAATCAGGTATTGAAGTCATTATAATGAATTTAAACAGACCCGAGGATCTAATAAAAGTAATGAGTGGAAAAGATGTAAAATGTACACGCCTTATTCCATCTTCTAAGTTATAGAATAAATTTACAATATCGGAGATTTTTTTAATAAATGCAAAATATTTTAGATTTACTCTCAGAATTTGGACGAAAAGTAGATCCAATTATAATTAAATATTTGAAGAATGGGGCTTATGCTGATTTTGTTCCTGCCGCCTTGTACCAGATAAAAAGCGGTGGTAAAAGAGTTAGGTCTGCTTTAACTTTACTAAGTTGTAAAGCAGTGAATGGAAAGATATCAGAAGCCATATTTCCAGCCGCAATATTTGAGCTAATACATAATTATTCACTTATCATGGACGATATTATAGATAGGGGAGAGATAAGAAGGGGGAGCCCCACCACAAGATCAAAATTCGGTGATGACATAGCCCTATTAGCGGGTATGTTTTACAGAGAAGTGATCGGGGATATAATAGGAGATTGCTATAATGGTGATAAAATACAAGAACTTGTAATCAGAACGATTAAAGAAACGATCGAGGGAGAAAGACTAGATATACTTTTCGAGCAAATAGGAAAAAAAGGAGAATATATTGAGCATCATAGATTCAAAACAATTTCAAATAAATCATATCAAAAGCTAATTGGGAAGAAAACTGCAACTTTGATGAGTGCAGCGTGCCAGGCTGGGGCAATTGTTTCAGATGCATCTCAAAAGAGAGAGAAGGCATTATCTGATTACGGGTGGTATTTAGGTTTAACTTTTCAGATAACAGATGATATATTAGACATTTTTGGGGAAAAAACTGGAAAACAAAGAGGTAAAGATATTATTGAGCATAAATTAGGCAACGCAGTCATTATGTTGGCTTTTCAGGAAATGAATGAATCGACAAAAATGAAGTTATTAAATATTTTACGCAAGCCAAAAGTAGATCAAACTTCAGTTAAAAAAGCTATTAGATTAATTGAAACTACTAATGCCCAGGAAAGTGCTTATAAATTAGCAAATAAATATGCTGAAAAAAGTAAAAAAATACTTCTAATCTTGCCAGAGTCAAAGGCAAGAAGGCAATTATGTGATTTAGCAGATTTTATAGTAAATAGATTATATTGAATTTCGATACTCTTCAAAGAAGAGAAAGTTCTTTGGTAATTTTATCTATAAGTTCAGAGGGCGCAGGCCCAATTGCGATACAAGTAACTGTCCCCGGTTCAAGCTGAGTTAAACCACTGTCTTGAACGATAGATGTTAGTAAACCTGTTTTTTCTGCCTCTTCTTTTATTTTGAATAGATCGATTTTTGATTCTATCTTCAATACTATTTTTCTCTGTCCTCTGTTTATCCAGGATTTCCACCAATTTGCATTGATCTTTTTTATCCTTTCAGATGCTATCACAGATGCATGACTTGCTTGAGCGGCTATTTTGCCCTTTCCCATTCTAAGATCTTTCCTCACGATTATAGCCAATTTATATTCGATATTTCTCATTTCGCATTCAATTTTTATTTGATGAATTACTAAAAAGGGTAGAAAGCATATTCTTTTTCTCTGATATACTCCTTTCAATAACCTTTATACTACCATCTGCTAGAAAATCGATTATATTAAAAGAGTGCCCCAATCTCCCTCTAGTTCTAATACTTGAAACAGTTCCAGCATTAATTAGAGCTGTGTCATTAATCCTTAAAAACCTTCTAACGTGCCTATGTCCCATAAGAACCAGATTTACTTTATTGGTTAGAACTGTTTCTAGAATATCGCCTGCGTCATCAAGAAGGTTCCTCTCACGACCTGCAAAAGGAACTGGAATCAAATGATGGTGGAAAACAACAATTTTAATTTTATCTGCGGAAGTATTTTGTAGATACTTTTCTAAATAATTCTGTCTCCTTCTGCCTAACCGTCCATCATCTCTATCGGGTTCAGGACTATTCATAATAAAAAAGATTGAATCTGCAATTTCTTTTTTTGAATCTAATGGCCCTATCATTTCTCTGAATAGCGAGTTGCCATAATTACGTTCATCATGATTTCCTGGGGCAAGAATTATTTTACTGTCGAGCATATCAATTTTTTTTAGTGCGAATTCATATTCTGGAAGAACTCCACTATCCGTAATATCGCCGGTATGAACGATAACATCGGGTTTAGGGTCTAAATTATTTATAT
>JAOZGV010000114.1 GCA_026015225.1 Candidatus Bathyarchaeota archaeon | reverse complement strand
ATCCCTTTGCAAGAGAGGGTGCCATTATTCAGGATGCGATATCATGGCTTAAGGAACAACAAAATTCAGACGGTAGCATAGGAGGTGCTTTTGCATCAAATTGGGTTCTAAGAAACATAGCATATGCAGGAGAAAATCCTAATGAATGGCGACTGGACTCTACGAGTTCTTCTTTGGTCGAATATGTTAAAAGCCAATCACCTACAGCGCCTTATAATGCAGAAGATGCTTATAATATAGAATCTTTAATATTGAGTTTGATTTCAGCTGGTGAAGATCCTAGGTCATCTATGGGAATGAATTGGGTGGAGATCCTCAAAACATCTCCCATCTATAATAATAATCAAATCGGAAGTATAGATTTTATTAATGATGATTACTGGGGGATAATTGCATTAATTGCAGCTGATGAGGACCCATCTAATCAAGTAATTCAAGATTGTATTCGAGTAATAAATGAGACAAAAATTGTCATTGCTTCTAATCAATATGCGTGGGCGTATAATACTGATCCTGCGTGGGTAAGCGTAGATGATACATCTGTAGCGATAATTGCTTTAGCGGCAGCAGGATTATCCCAAGACGATAAACTCATTAAATATGGGCTAAACTGGCTTGATTCACAACAAATTACTTCTAATGGAGGTTTTGGATTTTTCGGATCTGTCAGTGCGGATAGTACTGCATTTGCTATTCAAGCAATAATTGCATCTGGTGAGAATCCTAACTCAGGAAGATGGATTGAGGGTACAAACAGCCCAATTGATGCCATGTTTATCGGGGACGTTACCTATAATTTCGAACAAAATGCCTTTGGATATGCTCTTAATAATACATTTTATGCTTCGGAATATACAACTGGAAATGCATTATCGGCCTTAATTGGCAAGCCATATCCCTTGTTTAAAGGGGAAAGAATAAATATCAGAATTGAAGGCCCATCGGAAAGTGTCTGGAATGGGGAAATCTTCGTAGCCTCATCTTGTCTAAAGGATGAGGAGGGAAAAAGTATCTCGTCGAATCCAAGTTCTGGTCGCGAGTATTATAAACCAACAGTAATAGGAGCCCTCGATGAAGCCTCAATTAAGAAGCCTTTTGGATACACAATTTCAAAATCATATCTTCCAAATATATATGTGAATGAAATCGATGGCTTCATAGAGACTGGATCAGAAGGGTGGAATTTTCGAATTAATGGTGCTTTACCAGGATCCATAGACGCAGGTCAAGCTATAATACAGCCAGATCATGAAGAGATCTTATGGTTCTATGGAGATGGATCAGAATTAGTATTAAAAATAGAAGCCGACAAAACCGAGATCAATGAGGGGGAATCGGTAACAGTTGGAGTTAACTATTACGATCAACAAGGCAATCCTCATCCTGCAGGTCCTTCAACTATAACCAATATTTTCTTAGCTTTGAATGGGGAAAATCGTCAACTAAATGAGACTGGACATTTTGTCATAACAAACTTAGAATTTGGCAATCATGAAATTTATGCAACAGGCAACGGATATGTCCCAAGTAACAAATTGCAAATAATCTCTCAAAATATCGAAAATTCATCACAGAATAACGATAATAATTTTCCATTTAATCCAAATAATGCTCAAATAATAAATGCATTGCAATATCTTAACAACGTCCAAGATGTAAATGGAAGTATTGGAGGATTTAGTACAAGTTGTTGGTCGACTATTGCGATTTCATCTGCTGGATATAATCCACGCGATTGGGAAATTAATGGAAGCTCTGTGGTTAGTTATCTCATTAATAATAGAGATAAAATCGATGAGAATAAGATAACTGATATTGCAAAATTTATTCTTGCAATGACATCTATAGGCGAAAATCCGAGAAATATTGGAGGAACTGATTATATTTCAATGTTAGAGGAGAAACATATAAATGGACAATTCGGCGATGAATCAACTTACAACGAAGATTTTTGGGCAATAATTGCGTTGATATCTGCCGGAAAAGACCCGAATTCATCATTAATACAAAGTACTGCGTCATTCATTAAAAACCATCAAAACATCGATGGGGGATGGAGTTGGCATAGCGATGAGAGTGATGTAGACGACACTTCAGCAGCCATCATGGCTCTAAGAGCTGCTGGTGAGGATGCAGAATCCTCTAGAATTACTAATGCGATAAATTATTTAAAAAATCAATTGGATTCTAATGGTGGTTTCAAATTTATGGGAGAAGCAAACTCTGCTTCTAATTCATGGGGCATCATGGCACTAGTGTCTGCAAATATTAATCCTACTGATGCTGATTGGGTAAAAAACGGATCAAGTCCAATAGATCATTTACTTAATCTTCAAAACTCCGACGGTTCGTTTAGCTATAAAGTCGGAGAAGATGGCAACGCTTGGTGGACTGCTTATGCAATATCCGCTTTACTAGGAAAACCCTATCCAATGGTTAACATCCCAATGTCCAATAAGGCTTATGTGAGAATCGAGGATTTCAACATGACTGTTTGGAGAGGGTGGGTAGAGATTCCTGATACATCAACAATTCGCTGCTATAACAGCGGCGAAGAATACAACATAACGGGTAATAATGTGTTGGCATTATTGGATAAAGCCTTGGAAATAGGAGGATTTGAATATAAAGTAACAGATCAATGGTATCCAGACATTGGTTTCTATGTAGATTCTATAAATGGTCATTCTGCAGAAGGCGAGTATGGATGGATGTATAGAGTCAATTACCATCCGGGAGACTCGAGCATGGATAAATATAATGTCAGCTCACAAGATAATATTTTAGTATATTGGGGCACACAAGGAATAACTCCCTTAAGATTAGAAGTAAATATCGTAGAAATCAAGTCGAACCAAAATTTTAATGCTACTGTAAAATTCTTTAATGATACAAGCGGAGAATGGATGCCGTTAGAAGGAGCAATCATTTATGCTAATCCCGAATACATTACAAATTCTGAGGGAAAGGTCACTATAGCTCTATCAGATATACAAGTATATGGCATATATGCAGCAAAATGGGGAGCTACTCTCGAAGAACAATTCACCACTAGCGATGTAGTTCAAGTTGGTGTCGGCATCCCAATTCCTGAATTTTCTTCTTTACTCATATTATTAGCAAGCTTATTGATCATGCTATCCCTAGTTTATTCAAAAAAGAGTCTTTTAAAGAAAAATTAGGTACAATTCAATGAAAAAAAATCTATTAATAGCAATTCCGATTGTTGTGATAGCTATCATAAGTGCATATCACCTTTACCCATCAGAGAATCAGAATCAGGAAACAATTAGCGCAACTATCATAATCACAAAGAATTTTGGAAGAGAAGTTATTCAAGAAAATACATTAACAATTCCTGCTGGCTCTTCTGCGTTAGATGCCCTTAAAAAAGTAGCGGAAGTTGAGACAAGTTATGGGGGGGGTTTTGTAACATCTATTAACAATATGAAGTCGGGTTATCCAGATGAGAAATCTGATTGGTTCTACTATGTCAATGGTTTTTTTGCAAATAAGGGAGCCTCAAATTATATAATGACAGGGGGGGATTCTATTCGATGGGACTACCACAATTGGGAGTCTCAAAGCCAATCGGCTATCCTTGCAGATTATCCAAAGCATTTTGTCAAAGGTTATGGAGGGAAAATATCTCCAACTGTAATTATATATGATGATGAGTTCTCCACCGAGGCAAGTAAATTAAAAAAACAATTAAATTCACAACATGGAATAAATGCAACTTGCATGCAAGCAGAAGAAGTATCAAATACGGAGAAAATGAGAGTCAATTTGATCATTTTGGCCACACCGAATAATCCAATCGTCTCAGAATTAAACGAGAATCATCAAAAGATTGGTTTTATTGCTTTCTTTGACAGAAATTTAATCATTGAAAAGGACCATAAAGGCTCTCTGTGTGGGCAATATTCAAATGCATGTATGATCCAGATTACACAAAATGTATGGAATCCAAAGGGGAATTTGGCATGCGAAAATGTCATATTAGTGATTTCTGGCACTAACGCAGAAATAATTCGAAGTTCTATCGACATTTTGATTCAGGATTCATACGAATTAGAAAGTTATTTTGGTTTAATTATCACGGAACAGAACACTTTAATATTGCCAACATGTCCTGCGGATTAATTTCGAGGTCTTAAATTGGAAATCAGACTGAGGAAATCATTAATAATAATCTTACTCTCATTTTTTATAATTATCCTTCCAGTTTTTCTTGTTTTTTTTGGTCTTGAGGTCGCTTTAACTGGATGGAGTTTGATCTCTTTTTTAGTAATTATTGGTGCAATCGTTGCCATAGTTATGGAATTCAGCCATCAGATTCCAAAATCAAAAGAGATTGCATTGATAATAGTTCTTGGAACAATGATTGCTTCATTAAGAGTGCCTTTTGCAGTATTACCCAATGTTCAGCCATGTACATTCTTGATTATTTGTACTGGAATCATTTATGGCTCAAATATTGGATTTTTAGTAGGTATATTGACTCCTCTTATATCTAATTTTTTTCTAGGTCACGGACCATGGTCTCCTCTGCAAATGTATGCTTGGGGACTAATCGGTTCTATTGCTGGAATGATAAAATTTAATCCAAAGATTAACCGTTGGAAATTAGGGGTTTTAGGCATATTATCTGGATATCTCTATGGCTTTATAATGAATGTATGGTTTTGGTATACATTTCTATACCCACTTTCTACATACACTTTTATAATTGCTGAAATGCAAGGAATATTTTTTGATACACTGCACGCCATAGGAAATTTTGCCTTTCTTACAATTCTTGGAGCGAGAACATTGGGAGTTTTCAATGACCTCAAGAATAGATTTGGATTCAAATCAAGGCTTTAACAAATCGGTTCTGTCTCATTTTCATTTGATAATTCTTGTAACAGGTCGTTTGGTGCAAAAACGTTTGGTAAAAAAGTTAAAAT
Source organism: Candidatus Bathyarchaeota archaeon (assembly GCA_026015225.1). Lineage (GTDB taxonomy): Archaea > Thermoproteota > Bathyarchaeia > 40CM-2-53-6 > RBG-13-38-9 > JAOZGV01. The sequence continues at coordinate 14,567 of JAOZGV010000114.1, read as the reverse complement.
TTAGGATTTCTGAAAACGATTTGTTGTGCGTTCTCTCTATAAGAGATATCGAATTCTTTAAAAATTGTGTCTCGTCCAAGTACTGAATAAGGAATACTACCTTCTTTGACGGGTATTCTTACATTACAATTATTAAACTCGCAGAATTTTTTCATGTCTTTGAAAACCTCAATTTTACCAATTTTAAACAAGTATGTAGTAAAAGAACCTCCAGAAAACAAAATTTTTTAAAAGTTAGAAAAAAACAGAATTTACCAAATGTATTTATACCAAACGCTATGAAACAGATTAAATCAAATGTTTTTGGAACAGAACCAACAAATCTTTTTTTTAAATAAATTTGCAAAATTTTTTAAAAAATATTGTTAAACAATTTTGTTACTTTCTTTTTAAAGAAGTTGCGAGGATGGTAATCCACAATTATCCTTATAGGGAGTTAGAAAATGCACATTATACTTGATAAAAAAGAGTTAGCACCAAATGTAAAGATGCTTAAAGTTAGTGCGCCTTTGGTAGCAAGGAAGAGTAAACCAGGCCAATTTATTGTTATCAGAATTAGCGAAAAAGGAGAGAGAATACCACTTACGATCGTTGAAAAAGATGATAAAATAGGATCTTTAGCAATAATATTTCAAGAAGTTGGAAGGACTACAAAAGAGCTAGGCGAGCTTAGAAAAGGTGATCATATACTAGATTTGGTGGGACCATTAGGAAAACCCTCCGAATTTAGAAAAGTTGGTACAGCCGTAATTATTGGTGGAGGAATCGGGATAGGTGAAGCATATCCTGAGGCAAAAGCACACAAAGCTATCGGAAATAGGGTGATTAGCATAATTGGAGCGAGAAGTAGGGAATTCTTAATACTAGAAAATGAAATGGCCAGCATTAGTGATGAGATATATATAACAACTGATGATGGAACCAAAGGACATCATGGATTTGTAACAGACATATTAGAGGAGCTAATTAATAAAAAAATCAAAATTGACTTAGTATTTGCAGTAGGTCCACCCATAATGATGAAGGCAGTTTCAGAAATTACAGAACCGCATCGAATTAAAACTCTTGTTAGTTTAAACCCGATAATGGTTGATGCGACCGGAATGTGTGGTGGTTGCAGAGTAAATATTGGAGGAGAGAACAAATTTGCTTGTGTTGATGGTCCTACTTTTGATGGTCATAAAGTTGATTTTGAGTTATTAATCAAGAGATTAAATACTTACATAGCGGAAGAAAAAATTTCATGCAAAATGCACTAAAAGAGTATTATTGAAGAGATTTTTAATGACTGATTCGAAACATAAAGATCTTTCAAAAAGACCAAGTATGAATAAGCAGCCACCAGTTAAGCGAGTTAGAAATTTTAATGAGGTTGCTTTGGGATTAACCCAGGAACAGGCTGTTAAAGAGGCGGAAAGATGCCTACAATGCAAAGATCCTAAATGCATAAAAGGATGTCCAGTCGAAATCAACATACCACTATTTATTAAATTCATTAAGGAAAGAAAATTTAATCAAGCTATAGAAGTTATCAAAGAGAGAGATAATATTCCCGCTATTACAGGAAGAGTGTGCCCTCAAGAAACACAATGTGAGATTGTCTGTATCCTTAAAAAGTTAGGCGAACCAATAGCCATAGGTGCTCTGGAAAGATATGTATCAGACTATGAGTTAAAAACAAAAATTCAAAAGATTTCAAAGCTAAAAAAGAAGGAAATTGGGAAAAAAATCGCAGTCATTGGTTCTGGTCCTGCTGGACTTACTGCAGCAGGAGATCTTTCAAAGCTTGGATATAAGGTAACGATTTTTGAAGCTCTGCATGAACCTGGTGGGGTCTTAACTTACGGGATACCAGAGTTTAGAATGCCAAAGGGAATTGTCAGATCTGAGGTCGAATATATAAAGAGATTGGGCGTTGAGATAAAGACAAACATGATCATCGGAAAGATACTAACTATAAAAGACCTCTTCAACTTAGGATATGATGCAATTTTTATCGGTTCTGGAGCAGGTTCCCCACATTTTCTTGGAATAAATGGTGAAAATTTGATAGGGGTATACTCTGCAAATGAATTTCTTACACGGGTTAATCTTATGAAAGCCTATTTATTTCCAAAATATCATACTCCAATCAAAATTGGGAAGAATACTATTGTCATTGGAGGGGGGAATGTTGCAATGGATGCTGCTAGAACATCTCTGAGACTGGGCTCGGATGTATTTGTAATTTATAGGAGAACAGAGAAGGAGATGCCAGCTAGAACTGAAGAGATTTATAATGCAAAGGAGGAAGGGGTCAAACTTAGGATCCTAACAAGTCCCGTTAAAATTTTCGGGGACGAAAAAGGAAGAGTAAAATCATTAGAATGTATTAAAATGAAGCTTGGGCAACCTGATGAAACTGGAAGAAAAAGACCAATAGAAATACCTGGTTCAAATTTTTCAATGGATTGCGATACTGTGATCATAGCAATAGGACAGGCTCCCAATCCTTTAATTTCCAATTCAACTAAAGGATTGAAAACAGATGATAAAGGATATTTAATTGTTGATAAAAATGGAAGGACTTCGATAAAAGGCGTGTGGGCAGCTGGAGATATTGTGCCGGATTCGGGAACTGTGATTGAAGCTATGGGACGAGCGAGAAAAGCCGTAATAGATATCAACAAATGTTTATCACAAACGCGTCCTACGATAAAAAATTAAGAAGTTAAATTTTCAATTCCTATCTAAGTTTAATTCAATTGATTCAAAAGAGTATCGAGAAAAGATTCTCTCACTTACAGTTCAAGAGCGCGCGCGCTAAACACTAAGTCAATATATTTAGTGTTTTACTTTCTATTAACAAATATTTCAAAAGATAATTTGGGCAATTCCAGGCCCATATTTTATTGCTTATATCTTTTTTATCATATCCATCGAGTTAGCGTTCAATTTCACCAGCAATAAATTTCTCCATAAATTCTTTTGCTTTTGTGTCATCATACTGAATTGGCGGGTGTTTCATTAAATATGCTGATGGTGAAGTCAAGACTCCTCCGATTTTCCTATCTAATGCCAATTTTACACATCTAACGGCATCAATCACTATTCCAGCTGAATTTGCTTTATCATCAACTGTCAGTTTACATTCAATTTCAAAGGGTGTATCAGCGAACATCTTTCCCTTCATATTTATATAACAAATTTTTGTATTCCCAAGAAATGGAAGGAAATCAGAAGGGCCCACATATATTTTGTCGTCATTAAGCCGGTCTCTGAATTGACTTTGGACAGCTTCGGTTTTAGAAATTTTTTTAGACACAAGTCTTGATCTTTCTAACATGTTTGCGAAATCCGTATTTCCGCCTATATTAATCTGATACATTTCATCTATTGCGGTTCCTCTATCATCACATAATTTTGCTAGAACTCTATTCAATATTGTTGCGCCCACTTGCCCTTTTACATCATCTCCTATTACAGGCAAGTGCTTCTTTTCATATTCCTCAGCCCATTTTTTTCCTGAGGCTATGAAAACAGGCATGCAATTTATTATTCCAACATTAGCTTCCAAAGCTATTTCTGCCCAATATCTAACTGCGTTCTCACTACCCACAGGCAGATAGTTTACAAGCATTTCTGTTCTAGTGTTTATAATTTCTTTAACAATATTTTTTTTCAGTTCTTCATCGCTTTTGGTCTGTTTTACAGGTTTAATCGTCTTTTCAACATATACCCCAACACCATCAAGCACAGGAGCTTCAATAACAATTGCATTATTTTTTGGAATTTTTTGAATCCAATCAACACAGTTTGGAGATTGGTATATGGCTTCATCAAGCGACTTTCCAATTTTATTCTCTGAGACATCAAAGGCTGATGTAAATTCTATATCAAAAATACTATAATCTCCAATTTTTTCATGCATTATTCCAATAATTTTTTTATCTGGATTTAATCTATAATACTCTATACCTTGAACTAAACCTGCAAAACAATTTCCAACGCCTATAATTCCAACCCTAATTTTCCCCAAGACATAAGGCCTCCAATCTTTTTTATAAAAGAATGACTATTTTATAGTTATAAAATAGTATATTAATTATTCCTATAACTTCTGGGCGTAATAATTATGGCATATGAAAGGCTTGTAAGGAAATTAACTATAGAAAATTTATGGATGTATGTTCTTAGCTCTCTAAAGAGCGGACCCAAATATGGATATGAAATTCGAAAATTCATAATAGATACATATGGATTTACACCAGGGAGAGTAACCGCTTATGTCGTACTCTATAAACTCATGAAGGAAGAATGCATAATTCTAAAAGAGGAAAAGAAAGATAGCCATGGTCCACCAAGAAAATATTATGAGATAACTGAAAAGGGATCAATAGTACTAAAAAAAGGTGAAAAATTCTTAAAAACCATTGTAAATAAAATAAAATGAGCCTGAAACAGTAGTTAAATTCTCTTTTTTTTCAAACATATATAAAAGTTTTAGAGAGCCTGAACCCTTTTTCATAGATCCTATACTAGCGCGCGCGTTCAACTAGTAAAATAATCATAGTAATTTGAACAATTTTAGCATTTATCCCTATAAAAAGTCCCAAATTCTATAAAAAAATAATTCAAATTTTGCCATTGCATTTTAAATACTTTCCTTAACTTTAATGCAAATGGTAATTTGATATAATGGCCTCTCTTGGAAACATCCAGAGAAGTATGACGCTTAGATTGCATTAACTTAGATGGGGTAGTATGGCGGATTATGGAATTAGAAAAGATTGATAAAATAATTGAGAAATATAGCTCCGATAGCTCATCTCTAACTTCAATTCTATCAGAAATTCAAGCTGAATATAGTTTTCTACCTCAAGATGTTTTGAAAAGGGTTGCGGAAAAACTTGAAATTCCGATGACTCAATTATTTGGCGTGGTCAATTTTTATAAGATTTTTAAATTAGAGCCAAGTGGAAAATACATCATTCGTGTTTGCCTTGGAACCGCTTGTCATGTTAAAGGCGCCCATGGAATATTAGAAGAGTTTGAAAGAAAACTGAAAATAAGAGTTGGAGAAACAACCAAAGATTTAGCATTTACTCTTGAGAAAGTTAATTGTCTTGGTTGTTGTTCCTTAGGACCTGTTGCGATGGTTAATGATGATCATTGTGGGCAAATGAATGCAGTAAAAGTAAATTCACTCCTAAAAAGACTGAGTAGCTCAGGGAAGTATTAGATGAAAAAAATAAAAAACCGAGAAGATTTAGAAAGAGTTAGGAAAAGGATTGTTAAAAAAAGTGATCCTAATAAGCCTTGTATCACGATAAGTTCTGGAACATGCTGTCGTGCATATGGCTGTCAAAAAGTCACTAAGGCTTTCATCACTGAGATTGAAAAGCAGGAAATTAGAGATAAGGTCGAGGTAAAAACTACTGGCTGTCTTGGATTTTGTGAAAGGGGACCAATCGTAGTTATTTATCCAAAGGGAATTTATTATCAAAGAGTAACCATTGAAGATGTGTCCGAAATAGTTACTGAAACAATTCTAAATGGTAAAATTATTGATCGTTTACTCTACATAGACCCTGTTTCTGGAAAGAAATTTGTAAATGGAGAAGAAATATCATTTTATAAAAAACAGATGCGTGTGCTTCTTAAGAATAATTGGCTAATCGATCCTAATAAGATTGAAGACTATATAATCAACGGCGGATATACAGCCCTTTCAAATGCTCTTTTTAAAATGACGCCTGAACAGATTATCGATACCATCAAACGCTCTGGTTTACGTGGCAGGGGAGGTGCAGGTTTCCCAACTGGTGTTAAGTGGGAGAATTGTCGGAGGGCTAATGGCGATTTAAAATTTATAGTCTGTAACGCCGATGAGGGAGACCCAGGTGCCTATATGGATAGATGCATTCTTGAGGGCAATCCTCACAGTATAATCGAGGGTATGATAATTGGAGCCTATGCAATAGGATCACATGAGGGTTATATTTACGTTCGCCACGAATACCCTTTAGCAGTAAAAAATCTGAAAATAGCATTAAACCAAGCACGAGAATACGGCCTACTTGGCAATAATATTCTTAATTCAGGTTTTGATTTTGATATTAAGATAAGCATTGGTGGCGGGGTTTTTGTCTGTGGTGAATCAACAGCACTCATAGCCTCAATCGAGGGTAAAATAGGTGAACCGAGAGCAAAATATATCCATACTGTAGAAAAAGGATTGTGGAATAAACCAACCAACCTAAACAACGTTGAAACCTGGGCCAATATTCCAATAATAATTAATAAAGGATCAAAGTGGTTCTCAGCCATTGGAACAGAGAAAAGCAAAGGAACAAAAATATTCTCCTTAGTAGGTAAAATCAACAACTCGGGATTAGTTGAAGTTCCAATGGGCATCACATTAAAAGAGATCGTATATGAAATAGGGGGAGGGGTTTTAAACGGAAAAAAATTTAAGGCTATCCAAACGGGTGGACCTTCCGGAGGTTGTATCCCGGAAAAGTTATTGGACCTCCCAGTAGATTTTGAAAAGCTAAAGGAAACGGGTTCTATGATGGGATCCGGCGGGATGATAGTCATTGATGAGGAAACTTGTGTAGTTGATTTGGCAAAATATTTTCTTAATTTTATTTTAGATGAGTCTTGTGGAAAATGCATTCCGTGTCGTGAAGGTACCGGTAGATTATCAGAAATTGTTGAAAGGATAACATCGGGGAAAGCAAAAATAGAAGACTTGAAACTTCTTGAAGAATTGTCTCATGTAGTTAAAGATTTCTCCCTCTGTGGCCTTGGTCAAACCGCACCAAATCCAGTCTTGTCAACTATCAACTATTTCAGGGATGAATGGGAAACTCATATAAAAAATAAAACTTGTCCAGCACTTGTATGTAAAGAATTAATTCAGTACTATGTGGATAACGGAAAATGTAATGGATGCGGAGTATGTAAAAATCTTTGTCCTCAAAAGGCAATATTGGGTGAATTAAAAAATCCCCATTCAATTGTTCAAGATAGATGCATTAGCTGTGGAATTTGCCATGAGAACTGTAAGGATAATGCAATAATACTTAGTTCTCCAAGAGGTAAAAACTAATGGGAATTGTAACTTTGAAGGTCAATGGTATTGAGGCTAGAGTAGATGAAAGTTGGACTTTATTAGAAGCTTTAAGATTTCTTGGAGTAGAAATCCCTACTTTATGCCACCACGATGGATTAACTCCTTATGGTGTTTGTCGTCTATGCATGGTTGAAATTGAGGAAAAAAGCGGAACAAAACTTGTAACTTCGTGTCTCTACCCTGTTAAAGAGGGGATAGTAGTCAAGACGCATACGGACAGAGTGGTAAAGGGCCGTAGAATGTTGGTAGAATTAATGCTTGCGAGATGCCCGAATTCAAAAACTCTCCAAGACCTTGCTTCCAAAATGGGTATAGAAAATATTAGATTCAAAATGAAAAATGAAGATTGTATACTCTGCGGACTATGTGTAAGATTATGTAAAGAACAAATGATGAGTGGAGCAATAGGGTTCATTGGTCGGGGTGAAAAACGCGAAGTAGTAACGCCCTTTAGAACAAAGAGTGAGATTTGCCGTAACTGCGGTGCTTGTATGTATGTGTGTCCAGTAGTGGAATTACCGTGTAGAGGGTACAATCCTCAAGGTGAACTTTGCAACTCTTGTTTAAGAGTTGTTCCAGAATGTGCAGATGAGTATGGTCAAATTATGTGTTATTTAGAATCTTGTGGTTCATGTGTTAAAAAAGGTGAAATGAATGAGTTGGTTAAAACTTAGTATATGTATTAAAAGAGGTGGAAAGAATGAGTTACTCTAAGCTGAATGCTTCCTCAGCAACCCTAACTAAAAACAGAACCGAAGATATTTGTCATCTAAGTGGATTGTGCGCAACTTGCGTTGATGGATGTTTAGGGATGTGTGAAATTGGAAAGTCTGCAATTCGAGGAAGTGAAGTTATCTATCCCCAACCTTTTGGAATAATCACTGTGGCCTCTCAAAAAAACTACCCAATTGATTTGTCTCATTTTAACATAATGGGAACGGCTATAGGCGCTAGAGGAATTGAAGCAGACAGCGACAAGGCCACATTTCCAAACGTAGACTTGGAAGTTAAAATCGGTCAAAGAAGGGATATAAAACTAAAGCTTCCAATAGTCTTCTGCGGACTCGGTTCAACCGATGTTGCAAAAAATAATTGGGAGGAATTAGTTGCTGGTGCAGCGATATCCGGAACAATTCAAGTTATTGGGGAAAATGTCTGTGGAATGGATAATAAAACAGAGATCAAAGGAGGAAGGGTAAGTCATTCCCCAGAACTCAAATGGAGAGTGGATGCTTATAAAAATTGGCAGGAGGATGACTATGGAGCAATAGCTGTCCAATCCAACGTTGAAGACACAAAATTGGGAGTGCTTGAGTATGCTCTTTCAAACTTAGAAGTTGATGCTGTAGAACTGAAATGGGGACAAGGAGCTAAAGATATTGGAGGCGAAGTCAAGATCACAAATTTAGAAAAAGCACAATTACTTAAAAAGCGCGGGTATATAGTACTTCCAGATCCAGAAGACACTAGAGTTATCAACGATTTTAAGACGGGTTCTTTTAAAGAGTTCGAAAGACATTCGCGGATCGGAATGGTTACAAAGGAAAGTTTTATTGATAGGGTAGAAGAGTTGAGAAATTTGGGAGCTAAACATGTGTTTCTTAAAACAGGAGCTTACAGACCAGTCGACTTAGCTAGAGCGATAAAATATTCTTCAATAGCAAAAATTGATATGCTTACTGTCGATGCTGCAGGTGGTGGAACAGGAATGAGTCCTTGGCGAATGATGAATGAATGGGGCATTCCGCCAGTCGAGATATTTTCACTAACATACCAGTATGCCGATCTACTAGCAAAGAAAGGAGAATATGTTCCAAGTATAGTTTTAGCTGGCGGAATTGCTTTAGAAGATCAAATTTTTAAGGTCTTAGCACTAGGCGCACCATACATTAAGGCTGTTGGCATGTCTAGAGCGCCTCTTACTGCTGCCATGGTAGGAAAAACCGTGGGACATAGAATACTCGAGGGAGAACTCCCAGTTTATTATGGAAGATTTGGGGGCTCTTTGGAGGAAATATTTGCCGAAGCAAGTAACCTTAAAAATAAACTAAGAGAAAGATTTGAAGAGTTGCCTACAGGAGCAATAGGCGTTTACACATACTTACAAAGATTGACACAGGGATTAAAGCAACTCATGTGCGGTGCAAGAAAATTTTCACTAAGCCACATTGCTAGAGATGATATAGCTGCCTTGACAATAGAGGCTGCAAAAATATCAGGGATTAAATATGTGATGGAACTAGATAAGGAGGAAGCCGAGAGTATTCTAGAAGGCAAAAGTCAGTAAAATGTGGATAACGCGCACATTATTTTTTATCTTTTAATAGCTTGTTTTTCCATATAGTGGTGTGCATTCATAGATAAAAAATTACTTATGATTTATGCAATTTTCTCATTAAATAACACAAAGATAGCCAAATTAATGAAAAAATCACTTCAGAAAGTGTAATGGCTATTTATATATTTCGCTTCTCCTTAAGGAGCAAAACTCAATAATTAAGTAGAGGCGAATCGTTTGGTCGAAAGAATTTATAAAAATGCATCATACCTTAACGGAAAATCAACTACTGGAACTACCACAAGAGTTAAGGACACAAGTTGTACAAGTGGTATGTGCCCAATATGTACAAGCAATTGTCCAGTGATGTGTGAAATAAGTCTAGCTGCTTTCAGGGGAAGAGAATCATTATATCCAGATTCATTCTACTTTGGATTTAGTACAGCGAGCGCCCTCAAAGATTTCGGATTAGATTGGTCACATTTTAATATACAAGCATGCCTACTGAGAGCAGAGGGAATAGAACCTGAATCTGATCTTGCATTTTTCCAGAATGCCGATATTAAAACCGAAGTTGGTGGAGTCAAACTTAAGGTTCCGATTGTAATAGGGGCATATGGATCTACCGAAGTTGCAAGAATTTATTGGGATGGATTGGCTATCGGAGCTGCAATTTCCGGAATGTTGATCACAATTGGTGAAAATGTTTGTGGTATGGATTTAGATGCCAAGCTTACAAATGGTAAAGTATCAGAGTCTCCAGAGTTACGAAGAAGAGTTGAAGCATTCAGAAAGTTTTGGGATGGAGAATATGGCGATGTAGCTATCCAAACTAATGTTGAGGATCAAAGGCTTGGAGTAGATAATTACTCACTTTCTAAACTTGAAGTCAATATAATAGAAAGAAAATGGGGACAAGGAGCTAAAGCAATTGGCGGAGAAGTCAGAATAAAAGAGATTGAAAAAGCCATAGAATTAAAAAAGCGAGGTTACTTTGTTATACCGGATCCAGAAGATCCCTTAGTCCGAGAATCTTTCAAAGAGGGAGTGTTACATTCATTTGAAAGACATAGCAGGGTCGGTATTCCAACCACTGAAGGATTTTTAGAGGATATCGATCAATTAAGGGAGCAAGGAGCAAGACGTATATCATTAAAAACAGGCGCTTATAGACCTTCAGAAGTTGCATTTACAATGAAAGTTGCTTCTGAAGCAAAAATTGATTTTATCACTTTTGACGGAGCTGGGGGCGGCACAGGAATGAGCCCAGTTCCAATGATGGATGAGATGAGTACTCCGACTGTATATCTGGAGGCACAAATTTTAAAGTGTGCTGAAATTTTGAGAAAGAAAGGTAAGCATGTACCGGATTTAATAATGGCAGGAGGGTTTATCGATGAAACGCAGTTATTCAAGAGTATAGCTATGAGTAACTTTGGAAATGGACCATATGTGAAAGCAATATTATTTGGAAGATCTCCAATAACAGCCGTCATGAAATCCAATTATTTTGCAAGTCTTGCAGAAAGAAAGGCTCTGCCAAAATTTTTTTCGGAGAAATATGGCAGTATGCCAGAGAGATTCTTTATTTCCACACTTGAATTAAAAGCAAAATTCGCAGATAAATTTGAGGAAATTCCTTGGGATGCCGTTGGTTTGCACAATTATATATGCGAAAGAGTTGGAGTTGGTCTTCAGCAATTAATGGCTGGAGCTAGGAAATGGAAAATAGATCTCATCAATAGAGGTGACCTAATTGCTTTATCAGAGAGAGCATCAAAGGCCACCGACATACCTTTACCTGAAGAGACAGAGCTCGATGCTATTGAAAGAGTGCTACAATAAATCCTCTTTTTTTTATTTTTAAATAAATTTTATTTGTATATTTATAACTAGATGTAATAAGACAATTATAGTAGATATCATAATTCATTGGAGAGAATTTTTTGGAAGCGGCATTATGGACTGAAAAATATAGACCTACAACATTGGATGGAATAAAAAATCAACTTGAAATCGTGAATCGTCTGAAGAATTTTGTAAAAAATAGAACTATGCCCCATTGCTTATTTGCTGGACCTCCTGGTACGGGTAAAACAACAGCTGCCCTATGTTTAGCAAACGATCTATTCAAGGAGAGAACTATGGATCTCTATCTCGAGTTGAATGCAAGTGATGCGAGAGGAATTGATGTTATAAGAACTACAGTCAAAGATTTTGCGAGGATAGCAGCCATAACTGAAGCCCCATTTAAAATTCTCACTTTAGATGAGGCCGATAATATGACTGCAGATGCTCAGCAAGCGCTTCGCAGAACGATGGAGAGATACACGAACACTTGTAGATTTATTTTATGCTGTAATTATTCTGGTAAAATAATTGAGCCCATTCAATCAAGATGCGCTATATTTCGATTTAGACCCCTAAAGATCGAGGATATATCAGAATATTTAACATTTATTGGGAAAAAAGAGAATTTTGAACTTTCAAAAGAAGGTATTGATGCAATAATAGAACTTTCCGAAGGGGATATGAGGGGAGCAATCAATATAACGCAATCATCAGCTTCATTAACTAATAAAATAAATGAGAAAACAGTTTATCAGGTAGCGGGCAGAGCCAAACCGGGAGATGTAAAGAATTTACTCAATCTCGCTATAAATGGAGAATTTACTAAAGCTAGAGATAGATTAAGGGATATGTTAGTGATAGAGGGATTATCTGGCACCGATATTTTAAAGCAGATACATTCAGAAATTTTCAAACTTGAAATTGAAGAGGGAAAAAAAATTGCGCTAGCTGATGCTACGGGAGAAACAGAATTTCGTTTAGTGCAAGGAGGAGGAGGAGAAATCCAACTAAGCGCTCTATTAGCAAAAATTTCTCTTATTGCGAGGTAGTAAATCGTAAGGTTAACTAAATTCTAAATTAAATTCGTATTTTATTCCTTAAATTGGACTTTTTACAATTTTATGAATAATTATTGAGATAGACCCGATAATCTGAGAATTTTCTCAAATCTATTCCTATAATTTGCATTCTTGTAAACTCTTAGAGCTTTAATTAGCGGAAAGGTGCTTTCAATACCTAACAATTTCCTCAAATTTATCGAGATATTACTGCCCATAAAGAGATAGTTGCACATGCATTGAACATTCTTTGTCTGCCTTGCATCACTTGATGATTCGAAATCTATTATGACTGGTTTTCCACTTTTTCTTACAATTACGTGTCTTGAGGCATTGGACAGTTCTCCATGGTCTATATTGTTCATGTCCATCTTGTAGCAATCAAACAAGAGTTTTCTCAATGTTCTCTTAATCGCAACATGTCTTTTTTTCTCCATATGATTAATGATGTACTCAGGAAGATATTCCCCTTCTATATATTCCATTAAAATAAAATTATTGGTTAATCCAAATAATTTTGGACCTATATCATTGCTATTTGCTAACCTTAGCATTTCACCTTCTCGCATCATTTCAATTCTATCCGCATCCAATCGCCTAATCTTTAGTGCATTAATACCTTTTTTAGTATAACCAAGTACAACTATTCCGACATGACCTTTTCCCAAGACTTTTATTTTATTTATTGACTTAGATCCTTTGAATTCTAATGCATTAATTCCTAATTGCTTCAATTCTTCAATTCTTTTTTGAAGTTCGAGCTTATCATTTTTTGGATAGCAAAGAATTCTTTGAAATGTGTTAGAATATTCGAATTGTGAAGAAATTGGAAAAAATTCTGCAGGTTCTACTAGTATTCAAATCACCATCTTCATTCAAATTATTAAAATTTTAATATTGATAATTTTAACCTTGAAAACGTCCAAATTATTGGTGTGTATTTTGAAAATTAGCTTATAATTAACATTTAAAAAAATTTCGCGTGTTAAAAAATTAGGACAAATTTTGCGCTTTATTTCTTTTATACTTGCCAAAAAATTGAGATAGAAAAAAAGATAACAAAATTATCATCGTCTTATCTTAATAGAATCGGTACGAATGAAATTCTGTCAAATAATCTTTCGATATTTAGATGCGTTATCTTAGAATAAAAAGACTATATAAGAAGTAGTTTTTTTAAAGAATGTGGTCCAAAATAAATGAAAGTAGCCGTTCTTTTTAGCGGAGGCAAAGATAGCTGTTATGCACTTTGGAAAGGATTTTCTGATGGATTGGAAATTACTTCTTTAATTTTAGTATATTCGGAAAATCCTGAGTCTTGGATGTTTCATTATCCGAATGTTAGATGGACTGAGCTCCAAGCCAAAGCTCTAGGATTGCCCTATACAATAGTTAAAACTTCTGGAAAGAAAGAAGAAGAATTAGTAGATCTAGAAGAGAGGCTTAAAGGTCTTAAAAGGACCAAGAAAATCGAGGCAATAATATCGGGTGCAATAGCCAGCAAATATCAAAAAGACAGATTTGAGGAGCTTTCTAAAAGACTAGGAATAAAAAGCATGACCCCCTTATGGAATGAGGATCAAGTAAAAGTCGTAAAAAAGGAAATTGCATCTTTTGAGATTATAATGACTGCGTGTCATGCTATGGGCTTTAATAAGGAATGGTTAGGAAAAAGGATGGATCTAGATGTATTAAATGAATTAATCCACCTAAATAAAAAGTATGGAATTAATATTTCTGGCGAGGGAGGTGAATACGAGACTTTCGTAACTGATGGCCCTAATTTTAAAGAGAAAATAAAAATATTAGATTTTGATTTACAATGGAATGGTTTTTTTGGATATCTTATAATAAAGAATGCTATATTAGAAAAAAAATAAGTTATAACATATCAAGATTTATTCTATAGTTGCGTGTTTTTTTCGCAATTCATCCTCAGTTTTACCTAATTTGCTAATAACTTCAGCAATTACGCTATCTAAAAATATTGCTGCCGAAATTTCAAACATAGTGCCCAGTGGAGCCAGAGGCGCATGAATGCCAGATATTTGCCTTAAAAAATAATCTTTCTCGCTTGCTAACTTGGTTCTACCCCTAATTTGAACGATATGATCGGCAATTTTCCCTAAAGATGAATCTGGATGTGATGACACAGCGATTATCTTAGCGTCTACCTCCTTTGCAATCTCTGCTGCAATTACAACTAATTTTGTTGTACCTGAGCCGGAAATTGAGATTATTAAGTCGTTTTTTCCTATCGCAG
>JAOZGV010000110.1 GCA_026015225.1 Candidatus Bathyarchaeota archaeon | reverse complement strand
GTATGACATGGTGTTCTTGAAAATCAAGTTCGGTGGCGGCAAGCTTTCCCCCTTCAATGAGGTCAAAAAGCGGTACTGGCAAAATGTGAGCATTTGATCCCCCTATATGTCGATATAAAGGCATTTTAAGAGCGTTAGCAGCTGCTTTTGCTATAGCAAGAGACACTCCTGTAGTCGTGTTAGCTCCTAATTTGGATTTATTTTCCGTCCCATCAAGCTCGATGAGCAGTTTATCATTCTGCTTTTGATCAGTTACGTTATGTCCTTTCAGTGAGGGAGCAACAATCTCATTTACCTTTTTAACTGCTTTGAGAACGCCTCTCCCGTGGAATCTTCTCCCCCCATCCCGTAATTCGAATGCCTCATATTTTCCTTTTGAACGGCCACTTGGGACATCGGCTCTGCCCATTAGACCTTCTCTCGTGATCACATCAACCTGGAGGGTTGGATCCCCTCTACAATCAAGTATTTCTCTCCCTTTGATCTCGGCTATCTCAAACGGATTCATCAACTACTTTCCCCGCTAATGAGCGTTTAGCTATATATAGTATAAAATTTTCCTTTATCTGAATGTTAGGAAACTAAGTTATTATGACCGCGACATTTAGATCCATTACGTTAGTATCAGTAGCGTTAGTAATGAGAGCATCTTGAAGCCCAATTAAAACTTTGGAAGAATCGTGTTTACTCAGACTCCTAAAGATATCGATATTCTTACTTTTTGCTCTTTCAAGTGTGAAGCCATCTACTATGCCCCCCGCTATTTCTGTAGGTCCGTCCGTACCATCAGTATCTATTGAAGCGATCACAATTTTCTCGCTTCCAGTAATCTTCAGAGAAGCTCCTAACACAAGTTCCTGACTTGGTCCTCCTTCCCCACATTCACCCTTTATTGTAACGTTGGTTTCTCCAGCTAGAATTAGAATACAAGGAGGTTTAATTGGAGCTCTTCTTTCCTCGATTTCTTTAGCAATGCTAGCCAAAAATAGCCCTGCTTGTTTACTTTCTCCTTCCAATACAGTCGATAATATCAACGAGTCAAATCCCAATTCCTCTGCCCTTCGTCGTGCAGAATCGCACATCATTCTGTTATTGGCTAGGATTACATTTTGAACGAAAAAATTTTCAAAATCTTTTGGTTTTAGTGTTTCCAGAGTTCGATCAGATTTTCCATTTGAGAGATGTTTCCTTACCGAAATAGGAGCGTTATCCCATAAATTATATTTCTTTAGAACAGTTATTGCATCGTCAAAAGTGGTGGTATCGGGAACCGTTGGACCCCAGGGTTGGCCAGCGATTTCATCCATGACTAATAAGTTGACCATTCTCGCTGGATGTATGTATTTAGCGAGTCTTCCGCCTTTTATGGTAGATATATGTTTTCGAACGGCATTAATCTCATCTATTGGCGCTCCTGATTTAAGGAGCTCAGTTGTCAAATCTTTTTTATCGTCTAGACTAATATTCCCCGCTGGTGATGGCATTAAGGCCGAAGCTCCTCCTGTAATAGCACAGAGTACAAGATCCCTCTCTTGAGCCTCATGAGCCATTTCCAAAAGTACTTTAACTCCCTTGATGCCCTCTTCATCGGGTATGGGGTGACCTGCTTCTAAGACTTTTATGTTTTTCAAACGGCGTTTCTCGCCCTTCTTCACAATTACGACACCACGCTCGATTTTCTCATCCAAGATTTCATCTAATGCCTTGGCTATAGAAAAAGTAGCTTTACCTGCCCCAAGTACGAATACTTTTTCAATTTCAGCTAAATCATAGCAGAGATTCCCAATGAAAATTTTATCATCTCTGACTTCTAATCTTCTCTTCGTGCTTTGATAGGCATTTACCGATCGTATCGCATGATCAATTATGTCTAATGTTATTTCTCTACATTTACTGTTCCCATGAGATATGATTTTATCCTTATTTTTAATTATCATATCCATCCCTTACTACTCTCGCGCTCGTCAATTTCTAATCTTGGAAATAATTCTTAAGATTTGATTGAATTACTCGCGTTTTATGAATTGCCGATCTTATAATATTGTAACACTCTTTGGGATCAGAGTCTAAGACCTTTTCAACTCTGTCAAGGTTATTTCCGATATCCTTCATAATCTCAGCTAGGGTCATCTTTTGGGGATCATTGAATTTGGGATAATAGTCTCTTAATCCGAAAGTTATTGATATTAGAGATGCTGAATATTCTAACTCCTCAGCAATCTGCCATAGTTCTTTTTCAATATAATCAATTCGAGGCTTGTCAATTTCATTTGAAACTTTATTTATTTTTGATTTTGCAAGTTTTAAGGAATTTTTAACTTTTTTAAGAATTTCCTCATTACCCTTCATTTTCACTCAACAGTGACCGATTTTGCTAAATGACGTGGTTTATCGGGATCCAAGTCTTTCTCAACAGCCATATAATAAGCAAAAAGCTGTAGCGGAACAATGTATGTTAGAGGTGTTAACAAAGCATGCATCTGTGGCATTTCTATATAATCATCCGACATCTCAATAATTTTTTTATCGTCTTTTTCAATCAAAGATATTATTTTTGCGCCTCGTGATTTCAACTCCATGATATTATTGATTATCTTGTTGTGATTATCATCTCGAGGAGCGATAAAAATGGCAGGACGGTTGCTTTCGACTGTTGCTATGAATCCGTGCTTAACTTCTCCAGCTGGGTAAGCTAATGATGGAGTGTAAGTCAATTCAAGTAGTTTTAAGCGCCCTTCTAATGCAGTGGCTGAGTTGATGCCTCTTCCTAAAAAGGAAAAACTCTCAGAATCGACATACTTCTTTGCTATGCTTTTTACCTTATCATCAACCCTTTCAATCACCTTTTCTATATATGAAGGTAAAGTCTTCAATCCCCTATCAATTTCTCTTCTATTCTCCTCATCCATGGAGTTTCTTTTAGTAGCCATGGTCAGAGCCAATTTAGTTAGAATTGCCAATTGAGATGTAAATGATTTAGTTGCAGCCACTCCTATTTCAGGTCCAGAGTTCTGTCCGATATATATGTCCGAAAATCTTGTTATTGACGAGCCCATGACATTTGTGATACTTAAGATTGAAGCCTTTTTCTCCCTGACAGTTTTCAAAGCTTCAATGGTATCTGCAGTTTCTCCAGATTGACTCAAAGCAATGATTGCTGTTTTGGAATTTAATATTTCACTATATTGATCCTTAAACTCTGAAGCAATTACAGGTCTTGAATCAATTTTTGAAATTTTTGAAAAAAGATAACTTCCTGCAATGCAAGCATGATAAGAAGTTCCACATGCGATAAGAAAAATTCTTTCAGAATCGCATAATTTTGATGCGATCAATTCATGATAAATTGGAGATATTCTCAAAGTATTTCTTATGGATGTTGGCTGTTCATTGATCTCTTTAATTGTAAAATGAGGATACCCCCCCTTCATGGCATCTGATAGAGTCCATTCGATCTTGGTGATCTCTTTTTTTACACTCTCACCATTCTTAATTTTTATAAATTTGATTTCATCTATTTTTAGGACTCCTAATTCTCCATCTTCCATAATCAAAGCATTTTTGGTTAATGGAAGGAGTGCAGACATGTCAGATGAACAATAAACTCCCTCTTCACCCACTCCCACAATTAACGGACTTTCTTTTTTTATACATACGAGCTTATCGTGTTCTTGATTCGATATAGCAGCCACTGCGAAAGACCCTTTAATTCTTTTAGCGGTAAGTCTTGTGGCCTCCTCAAGATTTTCACCCTCTTCCATATAATCTTCTATTAAATGAGAGATCACTTCAGAATCTGTTCTCGATCTAAACTTGTGCTTTGGTTCGAGGTTTTTTCTGAGTTCCATAAAATTTTCTATTATTCCATTATGAACTACTGCGATATTTCCGTCACAATCGAGGTGAGGATGTGCATTCTCTTTTGAGGGCATTCCATGAGTTGCCCATCTTGTGTGTCCTAAGCCAAGTTTCCCTAACATTTCATCAAAATTTAGAGTTTTTTGAACTTCAGATATTTTCCCCTTATCTTTCTTAACGAAAATCTTTCCTGAGGATAGAGTTGCTTGACCTATTGAGTCGTATCCTCTATATTCTAGTCTTTCTAAAGCTGATCTAATTATCGGCCCTGCCATTTCGTTTCTCAATACGCAGCCAAATATTCCACACATAAAAGATCTATTCCAAATAATTGATTAGATTCTATGAGTCGGATATTAAGTAAAGATACTGGTTCATCAAACAATATTTTATCTGGCCCTCATTATTGAATGATATGTCTTGAGATTTATTATAGATTTTATATTAGTGATTTTTTTTGCAAGTTATGTGAAAAGATAAATCGGGATTAAATTTCCTCCTTCTTATGACGCTCTTCCAACACTCGTAACATGTCTTCTACTATGGCTGGAAGGTCATAGTCAGGCGTCCATCCCCACTCTTCTCTTGCCGCACTATCATCTATGGTATTGGGCCAAGAGTCGGCTATAGATTGACGATCATCAGGCTTATACGTGATAGTAAATTCGGGTATGTGTTTCTTTATCTCCTCTGAAATTTCTTTTGGAGTAAAACTTACAGCAGTTAAATTAAAATCAGCATGATGATTGAGTTTTATCAAATCACTCCTCATAATGTCAATAGTTGATTTGATACAATCAGGCATATACATCATTGGGAGAATTGAATCTTCTCTAAGAAAACAAGTATACTTTTTCTTCTTTATCGCTTCATAAAAGATCTCTACAGCGTAATCAGTAGTCCCGCCTCCAGGTAAAGTCTTGTTGCTTATAATTCCTGGATATCTCACTCCCCTAACGTCTAAATCAAATTTTTTAAAGTAATAATTACAAAGCAATTCGCCTGCAACTTTAGAAAGCCCATACATCGTTGTAGGTCTTAACACGGTATCTTGAGGCGTATTATCCATTGGGGTCTCAGGACCAAAAACAGCTATTGAACTCGGGCAAAAAACGCGCATCAGACTTTTTTCCCTTGCTACTTCCAGCACATTATATGTTCCGTTCATATTGACTTCCCAAGCCAACCAAGGGTTCTCCTCTCCTTTGACCGATAGAATGGCTGCCATATGATAGATGGTGTCGATGTCGTAATTCTCTACGACCTTCTCAACCGATTCTTTATCTGTAACATCGACTTTCTCACATGGGCCTTCCTTTAGAATTTCCAATGGCGGTCTACTGTGAGTTCCTGTTACGACATTTTTATTACCGTGAATTCTCCTTAGCTCGGGCACTAACTCAGAACCTATTTGGCCAGTGGCTCCTGTAACAAGAATTTTTTTCATTTCTATATCTGACATTATGAATCCCAAACTTAACGAATTAATAATGGAAGTTAATAATTGAAGGTTATAAATTCTCCTTAGATCGATATTATAACGATAAACCTGGTAAAAATAATTATACAAATTTAATACGCTTTAGTCAAATCTGAGTAAATCTCTGGCCTTCTATCTTTTAATCTTTCTTCTCTCATTTTTCTTATAGATTCTAAGTTTAAATCTGTTACAATCATCTGTGGTCTTTCTTTACCTAATTTTGATATTTTTGGGTATACGACATCGATCTCTGAATCTTTGTTCTTCTCGGGCATTATTATTATACTGCCTCCTGGATATCTGGGCGGATCGGCAATATTAATGCCCGCAATGACAACTCTATTTTCGAGAGATCTCAATCTCAAATAGAGATGCCAAGCTTCGATTCCATCTTTTCTTATTCGGGAAGGCACAAAGATTATGTCTGCACCTTTCAGAGCTAATATTCTGGTAACCTCTGGAAAGACAGCATCATAACAAATCATGATTCCAGCTTTAATACCGTCAAAATTAAAAATCGAATAATTATTTCCAGGAATTGCGACTTTTTTCTCATTTTTGAAAAGATGATTCTTTGTTTGATTTGCGATAATTTTTCCTTTGGGATTAAAAACTAGACTGTTTATGAAGATCTTCCCTTCAATACTCTCAAAATTTGCCCCAGAAATCAGATAAAATTTATACGTACTAGCCACGTTTCCTAGAACCTCTGTTAATTTATCGCTCATTTCCATGGAGTTAGAGAGCCAATGTTCAGGAAGGCACACAATTTTAACTCTAAGTTTAGCAGCCTCTTTGAAATAATTTAATGCCTCTTCTATTTTTCTATCATTGGAAAGTTCACTTGGTTTTAATTGAACAATGGCTATTCTTACCATAGAGATCAACTTACTGAAATGTTACTTTTTTATTTTGAACTTTAACATCTAAATGCTAGATAATTTTAAGGTGATTATATGATATTAATCCATATAGCATATAATTATCGGAGATTCAAAAATGCAAATTAATCAAGAAAATACATCCATAAATGATATCGCAATTTCTATTGTTGGGGGTACTGGTGGGATGGGCAAACTTTTTGCAAAATTATTCAAAAATTATGCAAAGGAAGTAATCATATGTAGCAGGAACATTGCTAAAGCAAAAAAAGTAGCTAAAAGTCTGAACGTATCGGCATGGCCACTTGAAGAATGCAATAAAGCAGATGTAGTTTTAGTTTCCATTCCTATTGAGGAGACTTATAAAGTATGTAAAGAGATCTCTGAAAAAATGAAAAAGGGCACTCTTTTAATCGAGTTATCATCTGTAAAGTGCGGAATTGCTGACAAGTTAAGTAAAGATCTAAAGGAAAAAGGAATAAACTATCTAAGTTTACATCCCTTATTTGGTCCCCGAATAAAGAGCTTGAAAGGAAAAAAAATTGTGACCATTCGATCAAATAAAAATATCAAAGCAGAAAAAATTCTTAGATTCTTTGTTCTTAAAAAAACCACAATAATCGAGTCAAATGTGGAAGAGCATGACAAGTTTATGGCCGCTATTCAAGTAGCCCATCACTTTATGTATTTGGGATATTTGACTATGGAAAAATACTATGATATGAATTCGATGAAAAAATTCGCAACCGAATCGTTCAAGAGGACCCTGAAAACTTTGAAAATGATCAAAGAAAACAGAGATACTATATTAACGATTCAAAAGTTGAATCCTTATTCCAAAGAAACAAGATCCAGATTCATCGAAGGTTTAAGTAAGATAAGAAAGATGGATGCAAATTCAGTTGAATTAATTCATGAGTCATTAGATAGATGGAATTGATATCGATCAATTCAAATTTTTCTCGAAAAATACATCGCATGCTTCTAATCTTTGGTATAGTGTAATCAGTGCTTTATTAATTGCATCTTCATTTCTTGCTCCAGTACATACGAGTTTTCCGTTTGTGAATATTAGAAATGTGACTTTCGGTTCACTCATTACGTAAATTAATCCAGGGAATTGTTCTGGTTCATATATGCTTTTCTCCAGGAGTTCTGCCAAATTTTCTAAGTCGATAGCTCTCTTGAAGTCCGAATGTGCAACTATGTTTTGAGCCTGAACATTTGGATTATCCAAAAAGTCTAAACCATTTGTCCTTAGCTTATCTACGAAACCTGTGATGGCGATTTTTGCTTGCCTTACGGATCTAGCGCCTGAGCACACAATTTTACCAGAATTGAATGCCATTATAGACACTTCAGAATTTTTTGGTTTAAAGATTAAGCCAGGGAATCGCTTGGGCCTATATGCTACTTTTTTGAAAAGTCTCGAAATATAACCCAGATCAAGAGGTTTGTTGACATCTCCCATAGCAACTACATTTACTATTTTTGTTCCAAAGGATTCAATCGGCATGATTGTTTTTACAATTTGTGTCATTGTTTTCACCTAGATCTAAAATTGATATTTAGTGTAATAGACAATTTACACTTTAAGCGCAATTTTAATTATAAGACTTATTTGCTATTTTCGTAAAAAAATTAGAAATTCCCCGATCTCTATTTACACATATGTATAAAAATACGATCTTAAAAGTACGAGATGCTTAAAAAGCGAATTTTTAATAAAAATTTAAGAAAATCTACAAAATTAAAGATAAAAATTGTGGTTTTCAAAAAAAATGGAATTTGGGATTATGTGATTTTCTTTTTAAAATAAACTCGATACATTCTTGTCAATAACCAATTTAGGAGTTGCGAGAATCGATCTCTTCTTTGAGCAACTTTGAAACCGTTTTAGCATCTGCTTTTCCACGTACTTCCCCCATTATGGAACCCATTAATTTTTTGAAGACAATTTTTGGATCTTTTAAACCTAGTTCGCTTTGTTTTTCAACATTTTTTGAGATTATTCGTTTTAGGTTATCAAGATCAATCATCCCCAGACCAAGCGAATTAATTGCTTGACTAACAGTACTTCTATTCTTTGAAAGCCACTCTAGAATTTCCACTACAGATTCTTTTGCAGTCGATCCTTTATTCACTTCATTAAAAATTTCGATAATTTGATTCTCAGAAAGATTATCTACAGGAACTCCATCTCTTTCTAGACTCTTAATATTTTCAGTAAGAACTGTAGCCACAAACGAAGGGGATAGATCAGTTTTTGTAGCGATATCCTCGAATAGATATAAATAATCTGAATCAAGAAGTTGCTCGGCTAATTTTTCATTTATCTTATGTTTTTCCATAAATTCTTCGATTATTTTTTCTGGACGTGGTGGCAAATTCTGTTTAATCATTGAAATTCTTTCTTTTATTAATACTGTAGGTGGTACATCAGTTTCGGGGTACATTCTTGCAGAACCAGGTCTGGGTCTCATATAGCGAGTTGTCCCATCAGGATTAGGGCCTCTGGTCTCTTCAGGAACTCCGTGAAAAGCTTCTTTTGCTCTTTCTACAACAGCTTTTAATCCATCAGTCGCTTTTTCATATTCATCCGCTACAAATACTACAGTATCTTCTTCTGATGCTTTCATCTCTTTTTTTAAAGAATTAACTTCTTCTTGTGTAATTCCATATTTTGGGAGTTCATCGGTATGAAATAATCCTCCAACTTTTCCCCAGAAAATTGCTCTGTGGGCTAATTCAGTCCCAAATCTTAGATTCGGTCCTAGCTCCAATCCGAGCAAGCCAGAAAATTTTTTTAATAAAACAGCCAAGATGGTTCTTTTCTTTATTAGTGTGTTTTTCAAGACTTTACAAGTAGTTTTTTCGAATACGTGCGAGACATCAACAAAATTCTCCGCAAAGTCTTGTTCATCTGCTTTTCTAATTTTAAGTTCATCTTTTATTTCAAGGAGTTTTAATTGTCTTTGAGCTTCGAATTCAACAATTTTAGATAGCAAATAGAGTTTCTGAACTCCTTTGATCTCGGTTATGGCACCATCTTTTATTGAGACATTGACATCTTGTCTTATTGATCCTAATCCGCGTTTGACTTTTTTAGTGGCCCTTAATATTCTGCCAATAGCATAAGCCACCTCTTCGGTTTCTTTTGGGTTCCTTATTATAGGTCCTGTAGCGATCTCTACTAAAGGCATGCCCAATCTATCTATTCGATATTTTGCTAAAGTATCGGATTCCTCTATCTTTCTTGCTGCATCTTCTTCAAGCCCAACATGTTGGATCGGTACTTCCAATCCATTA
>JAOZGV010000106.1 GCA_026015225.1 Candidatus Bathyarchaeota archaeon | reverse complement strand
GATAAGGCGCTCCCCACCGAAACCGGCTGTTCGCCTTTTGGGAGTTGTTATGGAGACATTCCTGGTACTCCACCTCAGGTTAATGACTATATCATCTCAATGGTTTGGAATGGAGGCACGGTCTCTAGAATTATTGCGCAAGGCAATGGAAAAGAGTGGGTTGAAGCTGAAAAAATTCCTTCGAGGATAAAAACAGCATCGACAAACGATGCTGAAAATGATCCCTATTCAAATTCACCCCATCTACTATATGAATTTGCTATTCCTAGAAGCATATTTGGAAATATATCAGAAATTGGATTTAGTTCCTTTGTTGTTGACAAAGGTGAACGAAATCTCGGAAGAGCTTACATGTCTATACCAAGTCTTGGTTCATATTTTAAGCCACTTTCATGGGTCACCCTTTCAATAGCGACTCCATATGAAAAAGAGACTGCAACAACTACCTCTCCAGCACCAACGAAGACGACAACGTCTCCAACGCCAAAACCCAGTCCCACAACCACTCCTTCACCTACTACAACAACTCCTAAACCTACAATAACTCAGACTCCTGAGGAGCCCTCAGAGGAAACGATGTTCTCTCAGATACCTGGAGGATACCTAACAATAGGCGGCATCATTGCTCTTGTTGCGATAACATTGATTGGAATTCTCGTATACAAACGAAAGTAGATGTCCCAAACATTTTTTTATTTTTTAATGCAAATTATAAAATTTGTGAATTTGAGTTCATATCAGAATCGTTCATGTAAAAAGATTCTTGATCACGTCTTTGGTAACAAGATAGATTATTCGCCCCTTGAGAGAATTCTTGAAGATCCGCTCGATCGCATCGCTATGAAAGTCCATATCAGATGATTCCGCAATATCCTTTGAAATATCTGACTCGATGATCGTTTTAAAAATTCTGTCCAAAGTTTTATCTGACAAATTATTCAGTACTCTTCTGGCCATTAGCATATGAGAAAACTCCCCTCCTAACTCTTTGCGCCACTTCTTTTCGTAGTTTTTCTTGAGCTCACCACAATTAGTGCGGTTCTTTTCAATTGCAACTTTTACTGCTTTAGCAGCAATCTTTGCACAGATCCCTCCCGTCACTATTCCGCCGCCAGTAGTAGGCTTAGTTTGTCCACATACATCTCCTATTGCCAAAAATCCATCGGAACAAGTTCTTTTTATCGGTCCACCCAATGTTATAATTCCGCTGAGTTCAGATCTCTTTAACGGACTATTCAGCTTATCTTTAACAAATAAATTCAGTTTCTCCAAATTATTCTGCTCATTGGAGGCCAGACCAACTCGAGCACCGTTTTTTCCAGTTGGAATTATCCAAGCAAAGAAATTCTGTGAATATTTTCTTCCAAAAAAGATCTGGACTATGTGTTCATCAATATCTACGTCGCATACCTCAAATTGTAAAGCGGGAACACAACTGGATCTACTTATTGATTGCAGTCCAGCTTCTTCTAGCAAGTGTCCAGTGATGCCTTCGGAACTCACTGCCATTTTGGAATGCAGAACATTTCCATCACTGCTTTGAAATCCGATCAAGTCATCTTTCTTTAAAAGATGTACTACTTCTGTATCGAGTGATATTTTTACACCTTGAGAAGTAGCCCTCTTTGCAAGAAATTTATCAAAACTTACCCTGTCTAGAGCGTATGCCAATGGATTCTTGGACTTAATCTCAAAGACATGGTTGCTTGGAGAGTGTATCTTGGCGCCGTATATCACACTCTCTATACAATCAGCAGGGGGCTCTACACCGATTCTATATAGGCCATTTATACTCACTAAGCCTGCACAATGCGATGGAGTCCCAATCTCAGGTTTTTTCTCAAGAAGAGTTATCTCTAGACCGCTTCTCTTTGCTTCCTCAGAAAAAATTAGCCCTGCAGGCCCTCCTCCAGCGACTAGAACGTCTGTATCGTTTGTCATTTGAGAGGATCATCACCCACACTATTGGAAGATGGATATTGGGCTTTGATACTAATTTTTCTCAAATTCTATCCTCAGAGTCATTCCGCGGATCTCTTTAGCCAGTCTTCTTATAATATCAAAATGTACTGGAACTCGCTTCGGTGTTCTTCCATAAAGGATTGCTTTGGTCTCAGTACTGTCATCAGGTAACCAGATTGTATTTATCGTTAGGATCGAGAATGGGCTCAAGAGATCCTCTAAGAATTGTCTTTCGTCGCCCCCATAAGTTAAAATTCTAACTCTCTTGTTAGTACGGGCACTAATTTCCTTAATAATCTTGCCACCTTGGCTTAATATCTTGGCCATATCTGCCTTATTGACAAGTATCGCCAAGAAATTCTCGACTTCTACAGCCTTGTTGAAAGTAACTTCTTGTATTGATGGGTAATCTTTCTCAACTTCACATAATAATTGTATAATATCTAAATCAAGCTTACTAACTTGACCCTTTACAACTTTTTCTTCACATTTTGGACAAAGAACCCCGCTTTTCACACAGAAGTTATCAAGAATGGTCTTAACCACGTAAATCCTCTCAAAACTTTATATTGAGAGTAATAACAGAGAGATATTAATCTTCTTTTCTCAAGCCTAATAAAAAAAAGCTACATCTTAATGGCCCTATCTTATACATGGAATTTAAATTTATAACAGCGCGCGCGCGTAAATTTAACTTCAATTTAAATAGCTTTTTACAATATGATATAATGAAATTCTAGTAATTTCTAATGAAAAAGCTTCATCTCGAATAAAATTTCTGATTTGAGAATAATTAAGAAGGTTATAGATGATGGAAGAGAGTCTCTTTGAAAAATGGCGAAGAACGCATTACTCTTCAGAGATATATGAAGAACTTGATGGGAAAGATGTTATTGTTTGCGGTTGGGCCGAAAATTTTAGAGATCTGGGAAATATTCAATTCATCACTTTAAGAGACAGCAGAGGAAAAGTTCAGATAACTATCCCTAAAAAGAAAGTATCAACTGATGTATTCGATGCGACAAAATCGATCAGACAGCAATTTGTTCTGGGCGTGGCAGGAGTGGTTAAAGCCAACAAAGAAGCACCCAGAGGTGTGGAGATAATACCCTCTGAGATAAGGATCTTTGGTAAAGCTTCTCATCCTTTGCCATTGGAACCGACTGGAAAGATACCGGCAGACATTGATGTAAGGTTGAATGCTAGGATTCTTGATCTTCGGAGACCAGAATGTAGAGCTATCTTCAGGATTAGGCACGAGGCACTTCAATCAATTAGGAAATATCTAAGTAGAGAAGGTTTCATGGAGATCCAGACATCAAGAATCATTGGGGCAGCTTCAGAAGGCGGGTCAGCTTTATTTCCCCTCGACTACTTTGGCGGTAAAGCCTACTTAGCTCAGAGTCCAGAATTATACAAAGAAGAATTGGTAACTGTATTTGAAAAGGTATTTGAGATTGGGAATTTTTTTAGAGCTGAAAAATCTCACACCAGAAGACACTTGAGTGAATTCATCTCAATCGATATTGAGGAGGCTTTTGCAAGTGCTGAAGACGTAATGAAGGTACAAGAGAACTTGATTGCAGAAGTGATCGAACACATTATTCAAAGCTGTAATAAGGAATTAGATATCCTTAATTGCAAATTGAAAAAACCAGATCTGCCTTTTAACCGTCTAACATACAGCGAAGTACTCGAAAAATTAGCTAAGAATGGTTGCGAAATCAAGTGGGGTGAGGATCTAACTACAAAGGCATCTCGTCTACTCGGAGAGATGCATAGGGAAGAATTTTACTTTATTGTTGATTGGCCATCAGAGACCAGACCATTCTATATAAAGCCACAAGAGAACGATCCCAAGATATGTTATGCATTCGATCTTATGTATGAGTGGATCGAAATAACTTCAGGCGGGGCCAGAGTTGACTCAAAGGATCTCTTCATAAAAAGGCTAAAGGAGCAGGGATTGAATCCAGATTCATTCGATTTCCACTTAAAAATCTATGACTATGGAATGCCGCCTCATTCAGGATGGGGCATGGGCATGGATAGATTCATGCTGGTACTTTCATGCAAAGAGAATATAAGAGAGGTTGTACTATTTCCTCGAGATAGATACCGATTAGTTCCCTAGAGCTATCTTTTTATTTATGACTTAGTTCCTAACTCTCTCTTCTTCCATCGAAGATTGCTTCCATGACACTTTCTGCATCTATTTGCAGAGGAAGCATTTCTACTTCTGCATTTTCTACATATTTTGTAGAACAGTCTACGCTTTTGAGCCAATTGCTTCTTCGTCACATCGGTTATAGGCAAATCATTTCACCAACAATATACGATCTTCATTTAAGGAAATTTATGGGTCATTAATAAAGATTCATCTCGCTTCTTCACGAAAAGTAATTAAGAGACTGAAAATGGTATCTTGAGCTTTGCTAGCTCGTTTATCCATATCTGAAATGATTGAGTTATACGCGTCTTTGACCATTCTTCCCGATCTATATTGGTTTCTAACTTGAAACTTGCTCACCCTCACAGCTTCTAACTCGCTTTCGGCTTTGTCTAAACTACGAAACATATCTGCGTATCTGGAGGAAGCCTTACTCAACTCACTTCTGACTGGATTCAATGCTCTATTTAACTCACTCAGTCTTTTTTCGTTAGAACTCCTTCTTCTTTGGTATTCTCGCCTTGAGATAGTTCCCCTGAATAATGCCTCGTCTTGTTTTTCAAATTGTTGCAATAATTCGGATTTTTGATCTTGTAAGTTCACAAATTTACGAATTAATTCAAGAGACGCTTTGATTACTGGTTCAGCTGATTTCTTAACATCATACGCAATGACTAGAGTGACAACAATTATCTCGAGTATCAGTAATATAGTAAGTGGTTTTAAAGATGCCCAGAATACCGGATACCTGTAATCAGAGGTGATTTTGATTTCAGGATCAATAGGGGTTACAGTACCAAAATCGTATCCGATCATTCTCGATTCAATAGAGTCTGATATCAGATTCTCTTTCGGTAAGATCTCTTCAATAATCATTCCATCGGGTAATTGTAAAATGACCTTAAAGTCTTCTATCACCCAATCCATGCTCGGATAGATGTCGGTAAGGAATCTGTATCTTCCCCACCAGTCCAGTAATTGGATATAATCTTTTTGTGGAATTTTATATTCTAATCTAAAGTTGAAGTGTTCATCCGTTGCAAGGTTAACGTATCTATTTGATACCTGAACGAATTCCACACCATATTGCGCTTTTGGCCAGAGCGGACCGATAAAGTCATACAGCATGATGTCCTCCGCATCATCAGGAGTATCAATTTTGAATGAGAGCATAGATTTTCCTAGGTTATTGAAGCTGTAGTTTTCAACAACGAACAGCTCCCCATTTGATTTGAAGACAAACCTTTTCTCGATTGATTCGCACTCAAGTATGTTCTGATTCTCTGATGTGTAGTTGAATGAAGTGATGTTTGCATAAACTGGATCGAGAGGTCTCAGAACCTCATTGAGACCTATCCCCCCTTCACTCATGTTTATCATAAGCAGGTTTGAGTTTGGAGCAAGCCGGGGTAAAGATCCCCCAACCAAAAGTATAGTCGAATTTGAGCTATGCGCTTCGACTCTGAGTGTTGGGTGTATAGGAAAGCTGAAAGTATAGAGATTTGATTCAAACTTAATGATGTTTGAAAAGATTGCTTGTATTTTAAGGTTGTAAGTAGAGCCGGGTGAGACAGATTGGTGGAAAATTATCTTATACCAGCGTATAGATCTATCGTTGCCTATTGATTCGATTAATAACTTGTTGTCATCATCATCTAGTCCACCTACCTGCATCAAATTCTCATCAAAGCTTTCAGGAAAACCAATAACCATCTCTCCAATGGGGTCGACTCCTTTTGTATTATCTACAGTAAAAGAGTCATCGACCCTAACAACTCCGTATTCGCTTGCCTCTATTTCTCTTACTACAGTAATAGTGGGATCACTCTCAGCTTGTACATCCATACAGTAAAGAGAGTTCACTAATATTACCAGAATCAATATCGCCAGAACTAAAGATTTTTTTGACAATTTCATTAACCCATGTCCATGAAGAGATATCTTTTTTGTAAGATGTTACAATTTTCTCTGATATTTATATGATTTCATTTATATTGGTTTTGGCGCTCTTTAAAAATTTGATTTATAGAATGTTTCGCTCGTCATTTAAGCATTTGTTATCTTTTTTCCTCTCTTAAAATTGGCTTGGTACGAAGTAGTGCGGTTATTGCAGAGGCTTGTGTGATAATTACAAACAATAATACTAGCATGATCGATACTTTGTAATCGATAAATAAACCGTAGATACTTCCACTTATCAAAAAGCCTACTCCATATGCTGCGTTGAAAATTCCGTATGCCCTGCCCCTAACAGCGACAGGTGCGAATTCTGAGACTGCTGCACGGTATATGGATTCCTGCATTCCAAGCACTATGCCAAAGAAAACGGCAGCGATCAATATCGTTGTTAGTTCGGTATCCAGCATCGTAAAAAACGGTGGAAATATTGAAAGTATGAAAGGCAATATCAATACCCTTATTCCATATTTATCGTACGCAAATCCTGATAGGAAGGCAACCGAGGCGTCAACCCCTTGAATTAGAAGATAGATGAGTGGGACAATCCACTGTTTCCCTAATGGCTGAAGAATGGCCGAGGCTTTAAACAATATGAGAATTGCTGGAATAAGACCTATAGTATTCAACATCACCGCAAGTGTATAGACGTAGAAAGATTTTGCAAATTTTCTCTCTTTCTCTCTCTTTATCTCTTTTTCAATCATCATCCCTGTCCCTATTTTTCTGTAGACAGATGTCAGAACAACAACAAGTAACAGAAAGGGAATTAGAAGCACCAAGAAGGTGCTTCTATAATTGTTACCAGAGTAAAACATAAATGAAGCAACAATTAATGGGCCTGCAATTGCTCCTATTTGATCCATCAACTCATGTATTCCGAAAGCCTTTCCCGGTCCAATATCTTTGCTTACAACGGATAAGATGGTGTCTCTGGAAGGGGTTCTGAAAGCCTTTCCCAGTCTTTCGAAAAGCACAAGAATTATAGCCATTTGCCAAATACTGGCAATCCCTAATAGGGGTATAGAGATAATCAATCCATAACCTATGAACATGAATGCCCAGTATGCACGAGTCGCGTCCGCCAAGTATCCACTTATCAACCGGACAGCATAACCCAGGAATTCGCCCAAACCACCTACAAGCCCTACTATAACGGCAGAAGCTCCTAGAAACTTAAGGTAGTCAGGTACTAAACCGCGACCTCCTTCGTAGACTATGTCACCCATTAAGCTTATAATACCAAAAAGAAGAATTGCAATATAGGGGCTTTTTGAAGTGTTCAAGTTCAGCTTCAAAAACGTTCCCGAATTCCTCTATAAATTAGAAAATTGGCGCGTGCACTTTACGCTTTTAGAAATTAGACCTCATCAAAGCATTCCTCACATAGGAATTGCCCATCCTTCTCTGTTAGAGTTTCCAACCAATTGCCACATTTTTCACACTGCCCAGTTAAACCCGCTGTTTCTAATTCAGCAGGAATCATATCTATACTAGATTTCTCCTTGATTATGGTAAAGAGTTCAGGGGTAATTTTTGCAATATCATCACTTGAGATGATACCAACCAGTTCAGCGTCCTTGAAGACTACCAATCTTCTTATCCCTTGGCTTCGCATTATTTTTGCTGCTTCCGTAATTGTAGCATCAGGATCGATCCTGTGCAAGGGTTTACTCATTACATCTCCTGTTATTATTTCACTCGGTTTTTTATTTTTTGAAATAACCCTTCCTACTATGTCCCTTTCTGTGATTATTCCGATTGGATGTGAATTATTATCTAGAACAATTACACTACCAATTTCATTTGAACGCATCAAAGATGCGACTTCTCTCACATTATCATCAATACATACTGTAATGGGTGGAGTTGACATGACATCATTGACTTTTATATCAACTTCTTGATTGTTATTGAGAATGGCAATCTACCTCATATCGATGATAAGCACGCGCGCTATAAAAAAGTAACTGCAAACAGATCATGAAATAAAAAAATATATAAAAAATCCCTAAATCAATTCTTAAACATGAAGACGATAACACGCTCCCCAGAAACCGAAGAAGAGTTTAAAAATTACTATCATTTCAGATGGAAAGTATTAAGAGACCCATGGAATCAACCAGAAGGAAGCGAAAAAGACGATTTTGAAAGAGAGTCATTCCACTTGATGACTTGCAGGGACAGTGAGATTATTGGTGTTGGAAGGCTTCATTTGAATTCAGATGTTGAAGCTCAAATAAGGTATATGGCAGTTAAAGAGAACTATAGAGGCCAAGGAATTGGAAGTCTTATACTAAAAGAGCTTGAAAAGAGAGCAAAAGTGTTAGGTGCAAAATACATTATTTTAAACTCTAGAGCCAATGCGGTCAGATTTTATGAGAAAAATTCCTACCAAACTATTAAGAAGGCCCCTACTCTTTTTGGCACGATAGAACATTGGAGAATGAAAAAGGTTCTTGATTAAGACGCATTAATTTTTCCATTATTCTCAATTTATTGATTCTAATTTGTTCGAAAAGAGTAATTTGAAATGTTAATGGAGAATGATTTTTGCAGGAACTTAATTACTGCTGTAAGAGTATAAAAAAAGAGAAAATTAGAGGAGTTAATCCTTTCTATAGGTATATTCGGAACGGCGTATTCACTTGCTCCCTCTTGAATCCCTTACTTACTTCTGTTTGCTGTCTGTAGTATATTCTTGGTTTATCTTTGTCGGTTGGCCAAATATATCGGGTACCGGGCCTCATTATGCAGACTTTGAATGGGGCAAATTTCTTGTTTGCTATCATTTCGAGATCGGTTGGATCTCCTTCAACTATTCCCCAATTTTCGTAGTGCATAGGTATTACAACTTTTGTCTTTAGACACAACCCTGCACGGTATGCATCGTAAGGAGTCATCTTATCGGTCATCCCGTCCGGATTGTCACCAAAGGTT
>JAOZGV010000091.1 GCA_026015225.1 Candidatus Bathyarchaeota archaeon | reverse complement strand
TTTTTCCTATGCATGAAGCATAGTATAGAAAAAAATTTGTATATTTGTTTGCATTAAGATCGCACATTTGAGAATACTTAAAATAAATTCTACCAATAGGAATGATTACCAAGTATGAGCGCCAACACTATTCTTGTATTGGATTTTGGTGGCCAATATTCCCATCTAATTGCAAGGAGAATAAGAGAGTTAAAAGTATATTCTGAAGTCGGACCTGGAGATTTATCCTCAAGAGAATTTGAGGAATTAAAAGAGGATCTTAATATCAAAGGCGTGATATTATCGGGTGGACCATCAAGCGTTTATAACGAGAAATCACCTAAAATTGATAGAAAAATATTAAAACATTCGATTCCATTTTTAGGCCTATGCTATGGCCATCAATTAATAGCTTTTATTTCGGGTGGCAAAGTTAAACCTGGAAAAAAACACGAATATGGCATATCCAAAGTCAGGATAAATAATAGTCAAGGGATCTTGGAAGGCTTAGATAAAGTTGAGAAAGTATGGATGAGCCATATAGATACTGTTACAGAACTCCCTGAGGATTATGATGTCTTGGCCCAATCAGAAAATTGTCCTGTTGCGGCATTTATGCATAAACACAAGCCCTTCTATGGAATTCAATGGCATCCGGAAGTCACACATACCAAGAATGGTATGCTGATACTTCGTAATTTTGTGTATAATATATGTAGATGCAAGCCTAACTGGAAATTGGAGAATCATATTAATAATTCAATCGAAGAGATAAAAAAAACGATCGGGAAAAGTAAAGCCATTATTGCCCTTAGTGGAGGATTAGATTCCAGTACAGCTACAATCCTAGCTTCTAAAGCCATAGGTAAGAACTTAACAGCAGTATTCGTTAATCATGGATTCTTACGTAAAGGTGAACCAGATTTTGTTGAATCCATTTTTAAGAAATCCGATATGAACTTTGTAAAATTAAGTGAACAAGAGAGGTTTCTAAAAAAAATTAAAGGAGTTAAAGAACCAGAGAAGAAAAGGAAAATAATAGGAAGAGAATTTATCAGAGTCTTTGAAAAAAACGCAAAAAAAATAGATGCTGAATATCTCATTCAAGGAACGATTTATCCCGATAGAATAGAATCTGGATTCAAAAAATTTTCTGATAAAATCAAAACACATCACAACGTTGGAGGCATTCCTAGCAAAATATCTTTTAAGGGCATAGTAGAGCCTTTGAGAGATCTGTATAAAGACGAGGTTAAAAAACTCGCAGCGTCTCTTGGATTGCCAGAGAAAATTGCCTGGCGACAACCCTTTCCCGGACCAGGATTAGCTGTCAGAATTATTGGTAAAGTTTCAAAGAAGAAACTCGAAATTATTAAAAAGGCGGATAAGATCGTCACAGAAGAGATCGAACAAAGAGGATTTAATGATAAACTTTGGCAATATTTTGCTGTATTAATGGATACGAAGAGTACAGGTGTAAAAGGAGATGCAAGAGCCTATGGATATACAGTTGCTGTAAGAATCGTTGAAAGTAAAGACGCCATGACTGCGAATTTCACTAAAATTCCTTATAATATTCTTGAATCGATATCCACAAGGATAACGAACGAAATACAGGACGTAACAAGAGTTGTTTATGATATAACCAATAAACCCCCATCAACTATTGAGTGGGAATAAATTTTTCAAAGAATCTTTTATTTGAATTATTACTCCAAGTTTTTGTTTTGTCGATATATCTCTCAGGCTCTATTTCTTGAACTGTAGCGTTATCAACGTCGATTATATATATTAAATGGATATTTGCATTTCTGATTTCATCAAGATTCACAGGCGGATTATGATAGTATAGATCACATAATTCCTTAATCTCTCCGATCTCATCTTCAGTTCTCTTCCTTGCTGGTTTTGTAAGAGCATTTGGGAGTTGCATTATGTAATGAGGTGGGGTTCCTAAACAAAATTTATTGGAATAATTGCTGTACCTTGTAATCTTGCTGGCCGTCCTTGCTTGAGAATAAGTCAGCGGATCCAGCGCATGCTCGGGGGGGATGAATCCCGTCTCAATTTCTACTATGAGGTTGCCCATCCCTTTGACTCCAAAAATATCACAAGAAATTCCGTCCAAAAATCGTTCGACATCAACTGTATAACCACGAATAATCAGATGTCTAGCGCAAATTAATTCCATAACCGAGTGATTTATCTTAACTAATCTGTCATTGCGTAATTTAATCAATCTATCTTTGAGGATTTTAAGTTCTTTAAAAGTGGATTCGTCTGATATTTTGTCTAGTTTTTCCATAAGGAGATTTAGATCTCTATCGAATTCTTTCACTTTAGTTATCCATCCGAGATTATACTCAAAAATATTAGAGCTTTTTATTTAAAATTTTTTAAGAGAATTTTTATTAAGTACTTTAAACTATTTTATACATACCAAGTTTGGGAGTACGCTTTAATCGCTTCGCATTGAATAAATTAGCAAACCAGTTGAAACAACTAAAGACTGGAAAGCGACAAAGAAATTGATTCAGTGGGTTGGACGGTGCGAGGAAGGCTTCGACCAAACTTGGAAACTA
>JAOZGV010000087.1 GCA_026015225.1 Candidatus Bathyarchaeota archaeon | reverse complement strand
ATATGAGCTTTTCCTTCGAAGATTTTCGAATTTTAGTTAATTTAAAGCGAATTTTCTTATTTAGAAAAATATTTCTTTTTGGGAAGGAAAATTTGTCATGTTTAAGAAAATACTAGTTCCTGTGGACGGATCTGAATATGCCAATAGGGCAATTGATTATGCATGCGATATTGCTAACAAATTTAAGTCTGAATTGACTTTTATATGTATAGTTCCGCCTCCAATTATTTTCGGTGCCGAAGCTGGAATAATAGATTTTAAACCTTTAGAAAATGCTGGGAAAACCATACTTGATTCATCAAATAAGTTAGCTGCAACTAAGGGGTTAAAGCCAATTTTAAGACTTGAAACTGGACAAGCTGCTGATAAAATTATTCAAATTGCTAAAGATGAGGAGTATGAATTAATTATTATTGGAAGTAGAGGCATGAGCGCAGTTAGAAGTTTTCTCTTGGGGAGTGTCAGCGACAAAGTTAGTCATCATGCATCTTGTCCAGTTCTTATTGTAAGATGATGATCTGTCCCCTAATCGCATATACATGATAGAAACCGAAATTATAGAACTAGAGTCCACTTAAATAATAGAAATTTAAATTATTTTTTAATTTGGAATAATAATTTGATGATTATTATGGATGATTTTTTAGCAAGAGATATAATGATTAAAGATGTGCTTACAATAAAAGTTGGATCTAAAGTAGCCCTTGCTCGCTTAAAAATGATGCGACATGGAATAGGGGGTTTGCCAGTAGTCGATAAAGATGACATATTAGTCGGAATGATAACTTTAAGAGATGTAGATCTAGCTGGTTCCGAAGTTTCAAATTTATGTATTGATGATTTGATGACAAGGAATTTAATCAAGGGACGTGAGGATACAACTCTTAAAGAGATTGTAGAAGCTATGATAAAGACAGGAATACAAAGAATACCAATCGTAGATAGTAAAGGGAAGTTAATCGGGTTAGTAACACAAACAAGCGTTATTAAGGGGGCGCTTGCTTATAATCTTCTAAAGTGAGATGATTTTCTATTCTTTTAATTCATGGAGCGAGTTCATCTTATACAGAAAGATAATTGTTAAAAATGTTTTATAAAAATGGTGGACCGGGCGGGATTTGAACCCGCGACCTTCCGGATTTATGGGCAGTAAGCCATGCAAACCGGACGTTCTTTGGCCTAGAATCATTGTTTTGATTGATAGCATACCAATCTGAACTACCGGCCCTATATTTCATTTTCTTATTCTAACGAAGAGTATGATTTAAATTAATTTTTTACTTTTAACTTAAGCTTATGAAAATATGTACATAGCCCCTCTATTGCATTTAGATCATGCCCTGCTACTTTTTTTAAGTCCTTCCAGAAAAGTAAATTAGGTTTAATTTTCTCGAAGATAAGTTCGTTCTCCAATATTTTTGCCAATTCTATACCTTCATGGTCAAAATCTGTTAACACAATTATCTCATTAAATGATTTCATAGTACATAACAGATCCTGCAGATTCCCTCTATTTGACTTGATACATATAATTTTTCCTTTGATGCTAAGTCGCCTTAGTGAACTCTTATCTTTTTTACCTTCAACTAGTATTGGAATTCCTTTTTCAGAATCTACAGCCATTTTATTCAATGTTTTTTCGATTTTTTCAAATTTTCTGATTATACTAGACATATATGGCGCCCTTTATCTAGTAATTTCAATTTTCTCCATAGCTCTTAAGGAATTTGGATTTTTTCTAAAATGAACTCTTACCCCTTTTAACATTTCAATTAGAATTTCAGCTACGCTATTTTTTAAATCCAAAGGATGTATCGTACCTTTTCTATACGATTCCATTATTTCATCAATTCTTGAAAAGTATATGGGTCCTCCATATTTGTTTGGTCTTATAATTTTAATTTCTTTATTTTCTGGAAAAATAATATATCTGATAATTTCAAAAATAGGATTTTCATCAACTTGCTTTGAAGGGCAATAAGCATCGAGTATTTTTTTCTTTATGTCCTCAGGGGAGTCATGAATATAAATCGCACTGCCCGGAATGCTTTTAGACATCTTGGTCATTATCTGATAGCTCAGTCTTTGGTCCTCATCATATATTTCTTTATCTGTACTTTCACCTGAACCTGTAAGACCCATTAGAAGGGGAGTATGAAGACATACTGGTTTTTTTGATTCCATTTTATCAGCCACATCTCTAGCCAACATATGTGCTTTTCTTTGATCTATTCCTGAACATGCTACATCCAAGTCTAATTGGAAAATATCAGCTGCTTGCATGCATGGATAAAATATTGATGCGGCATCTATATCTTCTTGACCAAGTTGCCTACCCATAATAGGCAGAGACCTTGAGACTCGCTGAAGAGAATTTAATTTCGCAATTTTTATGACTTTCCTCCAATATTCTGAACTTTCCACTAGATCAGAGGCCCAT
The DNA here is from genome assembly GCA_026015225.1 of Candidatus Bathyarchaeota archaeon. Lineage (GTDB taxonomy): Archaea > Thermoproteota > Bathyarchaeia > 40CM-2-53-6 > RBG-13-38-9 > JAOZGV01. Next base: position 3,604 of record JAOZGV010000087.1, on the reverse strand, counting down.
AAATATTTTACCTTATTTGGATTAATTCCCAATCCAGTGAAGCAATTCTTGAAATATTCCCCACAGATTTTTATATTTTCCATGTCTCCTCCGAGTTTATTATTAATCCAAGAGTGCCAATCAGCCAAAAAAATTGTAAAATCAAATCCTGCTTCTATTAAGTTTTTAACTTTATTACCACATATAAGACCCATTCCCAAGTGCATTAAGCCTGAGCATTCAAATCCCCAATAAGCTTTAGGACGTTCTTCTGTTTCAATCAAATTTCTTAAATCGTTTAGTGTTACAATTTCACTAAGATTTTCAGTGATGAGATCTAATTTTTTTTCGAAATCCATCATAAGATGCATACCCATTTAATTTTATTCCAATTTTAAATACAAGATTTTTATCTTTCAAGAATTAATGTTACCATGTATTTATCTTGATCGATAACTGTAACTTAGCTAGGTGGTGAGCACCAATAAATGCCTGCCTCTGAGAGAGCTCAGCAAAGTGGGGCGATGCCCATCAGTGAAGCTGAGTGTTAGTGTTGCAGGCAACACTGGATAATTATTAATAATAATCTGGTGAGACTTGCCATCTCTTTTTTAATCCGAGTTCAATAATTTAAAATAAGCAGAGACTCCTTGTCTGATATACTCTTCAGTAAATTTCCCAGTAGGAGCTTTAGTCTCAAAGATTCTCTTAGGAATTCTCAGGTTATTTTCGTTAAATCCATTTTCTTTTTTGAAATTGTTCTTAATTTTTAAAATTTCGCGACCAATATTAAGTGAATCATCGTAAGTTAAGTTATATCCCATGATTTCAAGAGCTTTTGTGACTATTTCAGGCGTATATATACCTCTTGCAAAAAAGCAAACTACTAAAGATGAAAGAATTTGCCTCCAAATTTCCTCAGATAATAGTTTATTAGCTGTTTCATCTGGTGTTAATTTTTCATTTGAGGATATTACTTTTTGATCTAAACTATATCCTGCATTATCTAAATGGCTATGTCTTGCACCAGTTAAGAATCCTATATATGCTGCAGGGCCAGTGTGATATCCAGGCATTTCATTACCACCGAATGCGAGTGCGAAATCATCTCCACCATAAACAGTTGAGGCATGTTCAACTCCTCGACCAAGAGCCTCATAAAATTCATTTTCACATTTTATTACAAGTCTTAATGCTTTTATGTAACTCTCATAATCTCCCCATTTAAATTTAATTCCAAAAGTGTCTTTTTCAGAAATTAATCCAGCTTCTTGGCTCTCTGTAGCCCAAGCCAAAACAACTCCTGCGCTCATTGCATCAAAACCAAGAATTTCTATTTCCTCCAGGAGTCTGAGCAATTCATCAGGATTTGGAATGCCTAACATAGACCCTAATGAAAATATCGGCTCATAATCATAACTTATCATAGTTGTCTTGAAAAAGTATGGATCTGACTCATAAGACTCTCTAAGTGCTGCCAAGTGGATACAACTAACTGGGCAATGAGCACAAGCTATACGGCGCCCAAGATATTTTTCTAGGAATGTCTCCCCTGATATGTTATCAGCATATTCGAATTTAGCTTCCTTTAGATTTCTTGTAGGCAATGCCTCAATTGAGTTTATAACATTAACATTTATTGGCGTTCCTAATTCGTGATACTTATTCATAGCAGGCGAATTCACTACAGAATTATAAATTTCGTCATAAGTCTTTCTGTATTGTTTAACATTGTTAACTTTAAGTGAGTTATTCCCTGAAATAACTATCGCTTTTAATTTTTTGCTACCAAAGACGGCGCCTAAACCAAGTCTTCCGAAATGTCTGTATGTCTCTGTAATAACACTAGCATAAGAAATTAATTCTTCACCAGCTCTGCCTATCCTCATAATAGTACGAAGACCAGCACCAGATTCTCTTTCCCTTAGGATTCTTCCTACTGAATAGCTATTTCCCATACCCCATAAGACTGAAGCGTTTTTAAAGTATACTCGATTTCCATGAACGGCTATATAAACTGGTTCGCTACTTTGACCTTTAATAACAATAGCCCCGTAACCAGCCATTCTTATCGCAATAGCGCTCCTGCCCCCTGCATGACTTTCACCAAGATTGCCTGTCAATGGCGATTTAAACATCGAAACTGTTTTAGATGCCAGAGGAAATGATCCAGTAAGAGGTCCTACTGCGAATATGATAGGATTCTTGGGTCCTAACGGATCTGTCTTTTTTCCACATTCCTCACTTAAAAGCTGTGATGCTACACCAACACCGCCAATAAATTTTTCAAATAAATCATTTCTTTCTTCAACCCAGAATCTTTTAATAGATAGGTCTATATGAAGAACTTTTTTAAGAGGATCTCCTTCAATCATATCAATCATCCCCTTTTTTTTCTAATTTTAGCACTCCGTAGGGACAATAATTTGCACAAATACCGCAATGCACACAGATGACCGGTTTATTCATTTCCTCGTCCCAAAAAATCGCTCCGATTGTGCATTCCTTTACACAATTTTTACATCCAATACATTTTCCCGCATCCAATATCACTCCCCCTCCATCTCTTTTTCTAAGAGCATTTGAGGGACATACTTTCATGCATGGAGGATCTGGACATCCTCTACAAATTATAACCACAAAGCCTCTTTCGATTCCTCCTGCAGAGCCTATATGTATTGCTGATTTTCCCAATCCTGCATTTCCAAAACGCCGAGTGCAGGCGAACATACATGATTGGCAACCTACGCATAAGTTTACATCAACAACTACTATCTTTCCATTAACCAAGAAATCACACAACAACTGAGCCTTTAATCATAAGAGCGCGCGCGTGCTAACGGGAACAGAGAATTTTTATTGATTTGAAAATCTGATTTATAAAAAAAGAAAAAAAGTTGGTTTAATCGAATTCTGAACCGCCCATTCCTTCTGGGGGACCAGTAGGTGGCGGAGTTCCTCCTGACTTAGTACCAGCGATAACATCGTCTATCTTGAGTATCATCGTCACAGCTTCACTTGCAGATTTTATAGCTTGTTCTTTCACAGAGGCAGGTTCGTATACACCCATTTTATATGTATCCTTTACTTTTCCATCGAAAAGATCAATTCCTGCCCATTTTTCGCCTTTTTCATGAGCGGAACTAAGATTCACCATAGTATTTATCGTATCGAGGCCAGCATTCTCCGCAAGAGTAGTAGGTATTATTTCCAAGGCTTCGGCGAATGCCTTAATAGCCAATTGTTCTCTTCCTGATTCTTTTTCGGCCCATTTTTCTAGCCTACTCGATATTTCGACCTCAACGGCTCCACCGCCAGCAACAATTCTTGGATCCCTGACAACATCTCTGACCACACAAAGAGCATCATGAATGGATCTCTCAGCCTCACTCGTAATCCTATCAGTTCCTCCTCTTATCAGGATAGTTACAGATTTCGGATTTTTGCATTTCTCAACGAAGATCATTTCATCATCGCCTATCTTTCGCTCTTCAACAATTCCTGCAGCTCCTAAGTCCTTTGATGACAAATCATCTATATTCGTTACTAGCCTTCCTCCTGTTGCCCTTGCAAGTTTCTCCATATCCTTTTCACTTGCTCTTCTAACTGCAGAAATGCCTTTCTT
>JAOZGV010000066.1 GCA_026015225.1 Candidatus Bathyarchaeota archaeon | reverse complement strand
CCTAGAAAATCAAAAATGTTCTTATGTAAGAAATGTGGAAATTTACTTGTTCCTGGTACAAATTGTAGAGTTCGGATAAAACCCGAATGTGGAACGAAAATAATCATTACGTGTTTAACATGCAAATGGATAAAAAGATATCCCTTAACGAAAGGGAAAAAATTAAAAAAAATAAAATGAAAAAAATACTTAAAAAATCTACTATGATCAAACCAAAAATCTGGATAGGAAAAGATGGCGTAACTTTAAAACTCGTTGAGCAAATTAGCAGACGACTAAAAATAGATAAATTAGTAAAAATAAAGGTTCAGAAAGCCATTATCGAACATGAAAAAATTGAAAAAATGGCAAAAAAAGTTACAAAAGAAACAAAATCTGAATTGGTTGATATTCGAGGTAGAACCTTCGCCCTTTATAAAGATAATTGATTGCAGCTATACTCAATTAATTAATTTGTTGCCTACAAAAGCGTCTATAAATCCGATGTTATTTTTTATTCTCTCTTCTTCTTTTATGAGATGATGGATCTAGGTCTATCAACTTATCTAAATAATCATGGAAAAAGAACCAAATTGCGAAGACACCAACTGTTATTGCAAGTCCTATTGACAAGCCCTGTTCCATTACACTTTTTGTTGATTGGCTTAGAGCTGTTAAATCCACGATCATCATAGTCACTATTATCAAAAGAATAAACAATATATAGCCTCTTAATCTAGATTCGGTGCTTACTCTTTCTATTAAAAGATCAAACATCATAAACCATAGAATTGTAACTGCTATAATGCTCAAGATACGAAGTGCATATTCGAAAATTCCTCTAATTAATTCCATTTGGGAAGGATCAAAAAAGATATTTGAAAGCCCAAATATTGCAATTAGTATAATACCTGCATCAATGAGAATAATTATTAGATTGCTAAGAGAAAATGGTAGCTCTGTTTTTACCAATGTTTTGAATATACCGTCTAAATTAACAAGCTCAAGTAATCTTTTAAAGAAGATATTCAGAAGTCTAATCGCTAAGAATGCTATTATTAATACTATTATTGTTAAAATTATTTTAGGAAGTAATGTAGCAATATCCGTTACTATTTCGCTCATAGCATCGACAAAAAGGTCATAGATGGGCTCTTGAACCATATCAAAATAGAACTTCAATCTGTATAAATATTTTATGTCTTAATGTTTAATGCATTAAAAGACAATAAATAACAAAATTCTGTAAATAATATAGAGAGTTGATAAGACAATGGCTAGGCCTATTAGTCTTAAAGTGAGTAAAATAGTATCTTTGGAAATTTCGACCGAAACACGATAGCCAGTAAAGCTTTTATTATATAGTAAAAAGGAATAGGTTCTTGCTGTCTGTTCGGGAACCGCTGCTACTTCGGGTATTGTAGTTAATGCGATAATGAATGCGATTAATTTAATGCCGAAAACAATTAAGAAAAGAAGAAAATAATTTCCTTTGACGATAGCACTTATTGGAGTGATTAATACGTTGGCTACACACATTATGATGACTATTAAAATACTGGATTTTATCGCACCAAGCCATTTATTGTAATTTGCAAAAAGAAAACTACCTATGAAATTAGATGCTGTATACGCAAATGATGAGAATGCGGATAGCATTGGATGAATTATTGGAATTGGAGTGACTAAAGCAAGTATTGGTGAGGCGGCATCTAGCCCTGCATTATATCTTAATCTTTTAAAAGACCATCCTTTACATACGAGTGATGCAAGAACGCTAGTAAGCGTAATTACTAAGTTCATCGTTACAGCTAGATAATCAGGTCCTTTTAGATGTTCCATCACGTAGGGAATCCACACCATGCTTAGGAGATTGCCCCCAGCTAAAATGGCAACAAAATATGCTGATGTAGAAAATATTCTTTCTGGTTGTTCAATACCTTCAGGAATTTTCATTCCATTCAGATGAGATAGATGCATAAAACCAACAACTGTTGTAGCCAATAATCCTGTGACTCCACCCAATAGGTAGATGTAAAAGAATTTTGTTTCGGCCGGCATAAACGCAAGAAGAAATATGGAAATTGCATATCCTATTATGCTCGAAACTCCCAAAGTAGCAGTACGTTTTGCCGTAATATCTTTGATATCATTCTTTGATAATGAGCCGAAAATAACAAGATTCATAAAAGCGGTTGTTGGAGTGGCAGCTGCTGCTGCGTAGATCAATCCAATAATCATATAATTCTGAGTAAGAGGGATAAAAATAAATAAAATTCGATCTATGAAGTGATTTAAAATAAAATTCATTCTAACTTTTGTAACCAGAATTCTTGGATATTTATATATGATAAGATGAACCAAAAGTTTGACAATCGCGGATATCCCCACAACTGCTGAAATCCCCTCAATTCCGGCTCCAATAGATACAATATACACAAATAACAAACCTGTTGTCAATGCTGAAGAAAGGCCATAGAAAAGCGCCTCCAAGATTAATAGCAGTTTTAACCTACTTGCCAAATTGAAAGCCCCTAGATATGGTTTATACACGCTACGATAACGATGAAATCACATAATTTTAAATAATAAGCACTAATATTGAAGAAAGGTTTAAGAAATTATCGATTCAATAAATATATTTTATTAGTAATTAAAGAGTTGTTAAGAATATGATTCATACACCTGAATATACTCCACCTATCTTGCCCCCAAAACCAAAAGCTACAAAGGCTTTTGCTTTATCAATAGTTTCTGGCATTCTTACCATCCTTGCAGGTGTTGCTGCTACTGTTTTAACTTTCTTCTATCCAGCTTTTGTTCCAGCTTGGTTAATGCCATATAGACTTTTAGGTTTAGGAATCGGTTTAATACTTGGAATTATCATTCTACTCGGGGCATTCTTAATTTGGCACGACTCACTAGGATTCGGAGGAGCAATTGTTTTCTTGGCTTCTATGGCAAATCTATATTTAATTGTATTATGGTGGGTTCCCGTAATCTTTTCATATGTTGTTATGGTTCTGGGATTGCTAGCAATAATTTTCGGCTTTATAGGGGGTATTATGGGAGTATTTGGAAAATAATCTTTGCAGTCTTTTCACAAACTAATTTTTTTTCTATCATTAGAATATTCTTTCAACCATTAAAGGCGAGGATAAATTATGTCAAAACGAGCTAGAGTAGCAGTTTTAAAAGTAGAAAATTTTAATGATCCAAAAGATACTATAAAAGAAACAATAAAATTAGCCGGCGGTTTTGAAGAAACAATAAAGAATGATTCTTACGTCACTATAAAACCAAATCTTGTTAGAGTTCCAAAATTTTTACACTCAGATCAGCCTATGCCACAAGGTTGTGGAACTAGTTACGAAGTTTTAGATGCTGTAATTGATTTAACAAAAAAAAGGACCTCAAATATTGCAATTATAGAGTCCGATGCGATGTTAGGGACAACTGAACAAGCCTTTGAAAAATATAAGATCTACGATCTAGCTAAGAAATATGATTTAGAGTTGATAAATGCAACAAAAGAAGAACTTGTAGAATGTGAAGTACCCGACCCAAATTTCTATGTGGCCGTAGAAGGATTGCAGTGGTTGAAATCCCCTGAAAGGGAAATGTACACAAATCATTA
>JAOZGV010000062.1 GCA_026015225.1 Candidatus Bathyarchaeota archaeon | reverse complement strand
TGCAGATGAAAAACGACATAAGAGAATGATTAATTTTTTAATACGAGATCAAATAATGGGCTTGTAAAAAAATTAAGAATCAATTACCCACTCTTATTTCCAAAGATTGGAATGATAATGAATCACGTTGAATTCACAGAGCTTATAAAATAATCTACTAGACTATCTAGAACACTCATTTTTTAGTATTTTTTATTCCCACATTCAAAATATAGAATTAATTATAAAAAAATCATTATTTTATAAATACAATTTTTATTCTAATCTTAATTGGTAGACATGATTTAGATTAGGACGAAAAAAACTTGAAATATTCACTTATTTCTGATACTTATGAAAAGATAGAAGCTACTTCAAAAAGACTAGAAATGACAGACCACCTAGTAGATCTTTTTAATAAGACTCCGAACGAACTGATAGACAAAGTAATCTATCTAACTCAGGGAAAGCTCTATCCAGATTACAAGGGGGTAGAGTTGGGATTTGCAGAGAAACTAACTCTAAAAGCAATAAATATTGGATCAGGAAGATCCAGTAATGAAATCCAAAGAATATACAAAGAAACTGGTGATCTAGGCAAAACAGCTGAGAGAATACTTTCAAAAAAAACACAGCTCTCTTTACTAAAAGAATCTTTGACAGTTGAGAAAGTCTACCATACTTTTGATAAAATTGCTAATTCGACAGGAGCAGGGGCTATAGAAACAAAAGTAAGATTGTTAGTTAGTCTATTTAATAATGCTACACCTAGTGAAGCTAAGTATATTGCAAGAATGGCTGTAGGAAAACTTAGACTTGGAATAGCTGATATGACAATATTAGATGCGTTGACTATCGCTTATGTTGGAGAGAAAGATACAAAAAAAGATCTTGAAAGAGGGTATGATATCACTTCTGATTTAGGTTACTTGGCCAGGACAGTGGCATTTGAAGGAATTGAAGGAGTAAATAATATAAAAGTAACTGTTGGAAGACCAATCAGACCTATGCTTGCTGAGAGATTATCTGATCCTAAAGAAATTCTCGATAAATTGGGAGGAGAAGGATCGGTAGAGTATAAATATGACGGGCTTAGGATTCAAGCTCACATGGATACAAACGAAGTTAGTCTTTTCTCTAGAAGACTAGAGAACATTACAGACCAATTTCCCGATATCGTGGATTCATTAAAAAATAGTATAAAAGTTAAAGCAATAGTCGAAGGTGAATGCGTAGCTGTAAATCCTAATACAGGAGAGACACTCCCCTTCCAAATGATCTCTCAAAGGAGAGGAAGAAAATATGAGATTAAAAGAGTGGTAGAGGAAATTCCTGTAATGCTTTTCCTATTCGATCTACTCTTTTTCAATAAAAATGATTGTACTTTGAGCCCATACTTAAAGAGAAGAAAGAAACTCAAAGAGATTGTAAAAGAAAATGAACGAATAAAAATATCTTGGCAACACATCACAAAAAAACCTGATGAGATCGACAAATTCATGGATAAAGCCATTTCTGATGGTTGTGAAGGGCTTATGATAAAGTCCGTAGATTCAGACTCAATTTATAAGGCAGGGGCAAGAGGATGGGCATGGATAAAATATAAGAGAGGATATAAAGCAGAAATGGCTGATACTGTTGATTTAGTCGTAGTAGGAGCCTTTTATGGACGTGGAAAGAGGGCAGGTCAGTATGGTGCTTTCTTATTGGCTGCCTATGATGATGAGGAAGATATTTTTAAAACAGTTTGCAAATGCGGTACAGGATTCACCGATGATGATTTGAAAGAATTGCTTGAAAAATTGAATCAATATATAATCAGTCATAAGCATCCTCGTGTAGATTCAAAACTAGATCCCGATGTTTGGCTAAATCCTTCTCTTGTTCTGGAAGTTATGGGAGATGAAATTACCTTAAGCCCCATTCATACAGCTTGTACGAGTGTAATAAGAGCAGAAAGCGGACTAGCAATTCGTTTTCCTAGATTCACTGGAAATTACAGAACAGATAAATCTGCTGAAGATGCTACTTCTACCAAAGAAATTCTAGAAATGTACAGAAAACAATTGAAAAAAATATCAAAATAAATATTTGAAAAATATAAAAAATAAATTTCCCCTGTTAACAAATTATAATTGATTTCTTGGGTTCAAATTTGGATTCGTGCTTATCCCAATTACTAATGCAGGAATGCAATGGGCTTTAGTTTGTCCAATTTTAAATGGTAAACTGAATTTTGAAAAAACAATTTTAAAGAATCGTAATAATTTTTTAAAATAATTTATTTGATTAAGACAATTAACGTTTGAATATATCGAATATATTAGTAGATTGTATGAATAGTATATGATAGTTTGAATAATATATGATAATGTTCATATAAACTGAAACTAACTTTTTGTTTTACATAACGCGCGCGCTGTCAATACTCTAGTTGATCTTCTAAGGTCATAATAAACTAAAAGAGCAATGATTAGAAGAGCCAATATAGCAGGTAAACCAAAGGGAATTGTCATCATTTCATCTGGAGCAGGCGCTATGAATGTGCCAAACGCTATGTATGCGTTAATCGCTCCATGTCCTAGGGCTGCTGGGAAGACGCTATTAGATTTCACCCTCAACCATCCTAATAAGAAGCCCACAAGAGTGGCCCAGACCACAAATGCTACTACACCTATTGAGTTAGGGTGATGGGGATAGTTATATCCCATTAAAATTAAAGGTGCGTGCCATAAACCCCAGATAACGCCATTAAACAGAAACCCTTTAAGGAGATTAAATCTCCCAATAAGTTTTGGTAAAAGAAATGCCCTCCATCCATACTCTTCACCGAAAGCTGGAATAAAGTTGATGAATGGTGCTAGAATCAGATTAATAATGATAAAATACACTGGGATCTCTTCGAAAGCTGGAGCCTGTGGATAAATCTCCTTGAATATCGTTAAGGTAAAATCTATAGGTGCGGTTCCGAGAACTGCGACGAAAATGAGTCCAAGAGCAATTACAGCAAAAGGATAGATAAGACTGTACAAATAGTATTTGACTTCCCCTTTTGCAATGCCGTAACTCCTCAGATTTCCATGTTCAACAAATTTTATTGTTATCGCCGCTGAAAGAAATGGAATGAACATCACTCCGGTTAGAGCAGCAACGGTAAACCCGGCCTTAAGCCCCCCAGAAAGCCACAGCCATGCCTCCACGAGATAAGTTAGAGTGAAAGCTATCAAGCAAAAAATAATTATTTGCTTAGAATCATCCACCATAATTAGTTCCTCACTTCTTTTTTATAGCACGTGCTAAATTTTTCTAACTTAATAACGGGGAAATACTTCTTTTTTTATCTGTTTTTTTGGGATTTCAAGTTCTAAGAGCAATTTATCTATGGCTTGAACCATGCCTGGGGGACCGCTTAAATAAAATTGCCTTTCAACAAAATCCGGGATTTCCTTTTTTAACATGTCCAGATTTATTCGACCAGTATAGCCTTTCCAAGATCCAGAAGGTTCGGATATAGCATGGACAATCATTAGATTCTGATTTAATTTTTGCATCTTGTCGAAATCATCTTTAAAGGCAATATCTTTCTCAGAATGATTCCCATAAAGGAGAATTATATTTTTTGATATTTGCTTATCAGTGTAATATTTGCAGATGCTACGGAAAGGAGTTATTCCTATTCCTCCTGTAATCATGCCTATTTTATCCAAACTATCATCTAAAGTAAATTCTCCTACTGGAGCTTTTATAACTACTTTATCACCTATTTTTAATTCACGCAATGCGTTTTTAAATTCTGTATCGCGGAGCTTAGTGGAGAATTCTATGTAATCTAATTCTGTAGGACTGCTTGAGAAGGAGAAATGATGACGATATTCACCCTCTTCTGTTTTAATAGTAACAAAAAAATACTGTCCAGCTTTGTACTGTATGTTTAAAGGATTATCGAATCTATAACTAAAAGTTTCAAAACACTGATCACAATTACCTCTTGGTATTATGTCAAGAAGACTTGCTTCGAATTTTTTCATCTTGACCATTCTGAAGTATTTAATTTTCGAATTAAAAATTTTCTATTATAAATATTTTATTTTAATAATTAAAAAATCCTATCGTGATTTAATATAAATCAATTCTGGTGACAATGAGTTTATTTTTTAATATTAAAAAGT
>JAOZGV010000034.1 GCA_026015225.1 Candidatus Bathyarchaeota archaeon | reverse complement strand
ACTTTAGTATCAAGATGAATTAAATTGAAAGAGTGGCCATGATACCCCCTTGTTTTTGTTGCTGATAATGTGCCCGCATTTGTCATAATGGTATTTTCTACCTTTGTTATGTATGGCACATGTCTATGCCCCATGAGAATCAGATCTACATCCTCCTCAGTTACCAATTTAAGAACATCGCCAGCATCATCTATCATATTTCTGGTCCTTCCTGCCTCGGGTACTGGAATTAGATGGTGATGTATCGAGATGATTTTTACCAATCCAAAGAAATCTTCAATCAATTGTTTCATATATTTCTGACCAGTTCTACCGAGTCGCCCCTCATCGATATCAGGGACAGATGTATCCAATGCACAAATTCCGATATCCTCAACCTTTTTAATAACATTTTTACTCCCAAAAAAATTTGGGTAAATTGTATGCCCTAAATTTTTTGCATCATGATTGCCTGGTAAAATTATCGAATCAGGCTCTAATTGAGATAATTTTTCCTTTGCAAATTTATAATCTTCCAATAAACCCTCATGTGTAATGTCTCCAGTATGGATGACCAAGTCTGGTTTTAGCAAGTTGATCTGATCTATCATTGTATCGAATTCTTTCTTAACAAAACCTCCATATGGACTTATGTGAGTATCCGATATATGAGCAATTCTCAAATTTTCATCATCATCATCTAATCTTTAGCTTATAATTTATTGTTCCACAAATAATAAGGAATCGTTATCTATTCTTTTTAAATCGAATTGAATCTATTTTATGTTAAATTTATTAATATAAAATTTTAAACAAATTGAAATGAAATGTTTGAAAAAGAAAATAAATGTTGTATTTGCAAGTGTGCAAAATGCGACAATATAATAGATTTCTGCACGAGGGACAATCCATGTAATAAGTGCGGAAATACTGTATTTATTGTTGATTATTATCGAGAGAAATTTTAAAATATTTTCATATAACGTAACATAATAGGATAGTAAGGGGAATTTTCTTGGTTGAGAAAGAACCGATATGGAAAAGAGGGATATTGGATTTAGCTGCAATTTTTTTCCTCATTGGAGGAATCATAATTCTTATGACGGTTTTGATGATGATCCCGATTAACAACATATATCCATTCGAATTAAGAACCGAGCTAAGTTTTTCTCAAATAATAGTGCTGATTATAATTATTATTTGTGCTATAGAATCCTTTGAATGTTTCAATTTTACTTCCAAGAGAATGCTTGAAAAAGCTGGAGTTCGGGGAATAGTGATTGGTGCAATCCTTCTTACTCTGGGTTCGCTCCTTGATCTGAAGACCCAAGCTTTAGAGGGTAGTTCAATTTTAATTTTGATCGGCGGAATAATTAGCTATATCTATCGAAAATAAAGTAATATTGAACTTAAACTCTCTTTTCGACTTTTATCTTACATTTTGTAGCAATTGCCGCTATAGTTCCTAAGGCAGCCAGCCATGGAGCTAAAATCACGCCCACAATACCCGCGGTTGCTGGGATCTCAAGAAGTGTTTTTCCCTCTTCATTCTCAACAATTATTTTAGTAACGTTTCCCTCTTTGATAATTTCTTTTGTCTTTTGGACAAGTTCTTCAGATTTCACTTCAAATTCTTCTACTATAGATTCACCGGTCGATTTTCCACAGTTAGAACAGTAGTTAGCGTCTTTAGATAATTTAGAATTACATTTTGTACAATTTACCAAATATAGCTCACTGTTGGTAAAAAAAGGCAGAACCAAAATTAATATGTTTAGTTTCCGAAAACGTCAAGTATGCATTTTTTCGAATTATTTATCGAATAAAGATAGTAACAGGAATGGGAAATTCTAACTTAACTCGTTTTCTAAGGTTTTGGTTTTCTCTGTCTAGGGAACTATATTGAACGCCCGTATGATTCCCTCAAAAAGGAGATACGTTCCGGTTAGTATCGCCAATAATTTTCCTATAGCTAAGATGTTAGAAACTTCTTCGCTCATTAGAATTCACCGTCTTTTAAATGAGAATGTTTGTACTGTATATAAACACCTATGTAGAAAATCGATATATTGAAAGTATGAAAAGAGAAACGAATGCATACGCGCTGAATTGATTTGTTATTTAATGCTATTTGCACATATGACTATAGGAGTATTCCAAAAAAGGAAAGAATTATATGAATTTATCAAAGAGACTGGCACTAATTTCAACTTTCGCTGCAATAGTGGCTATAGTTGATTCGATTCCCGGAATTCCGCAATTTGAATCTGGCGTGTGGTATAGTTGGGTATTTCTCTTAACGCCTCTGGTAGCTTTCATATTAGGGCCAGTGGATGGTTTTTTCTCTATTTTGGTAGGTGTGATAATAGGTCATTATGTTTACTTTCGGGGACCTTATGAATTTATTTTTACACTTGGAGCCCCTGTTGGCGCATTTATTGGAGGGCTGACATTTCAAAATAGAAATCGTATTCCAATAATCTATTACACAATTCTAATAATATTCTACTTCTTAACACCGATTACCTATCAACTCCCGATATGGGGAATTTGGGATGTTTTATTAGCGTTTTGTATCTTGCTACTTTTCAATCTATTAATAAACTCAAAATCAAGACTACTGATCTGTTCGTTGATATGTTTAGAGGCTGACGTTTTATTTAGAATATTTGTGTTCGTACCTTTGAATACATACCAAACATTTTATGGATTTACCCTGGAGATAATGAAGATAATATGGATGGGAGGGGCACTAATAACACCGATACAGGTTGGTTTATCGTTGATATTCACAAGTTTTGCATATCCTCATGTTGTTAAAGTTGTAGAGAAGTATATTGGAAAGGAATAAGTCCGATTTACGATGGAAAAAGATTCTTTTAAAATTTTATTGATTTGAAGGGTGTTATATTTATATGCGCTTTATGCGCGTACTTTTGGCTTAATTTATCCTTATGTTGTGGATTGAATGGAAAACCGAACAAAAATCTTATCCGAAATAATTGTTGCAGTAGCACTTGCATATGTTTTGAATTTAATTTTGATATTCAGGTTGCCTCAGGGAGGTTCAATAACCGCAGCAAGTATGGTTCCAATTCTTTGGTTGGCTCTGAGAAGAGGTTTTAAGATAGGTATTTTTGGGGGAGTTGTTTTTGGTCTTGTGGATATGCTCCCTCAACCTTTCATAGTCCATCCCTTGCAGTTTTTGCTCGATTATCCTTTAGCATTTGGTGCTCTTGGTTTAGCGGGCTTATTTAAGGAACGTCCGATCATTGGAGTTGTTGTTGGAATAATCGGTAGATTTGTCAGCCATTTCGTTTCCGGAATCGTGTTTTTTGCTATGTATGTCCCTGCTGGAATGCATCCTGCAGTATATTCTGCGATCTATAATGGTTCCTATCTAACAGTCGAACTGATCTTAAGTATTATAGTTATGTATGTCCTGATCAAGAGAGATATCATTAAGCTGTATATGTAATAAATGTATGGGATTCGACTCTAACTTTATATTTTTATGCGTTCTCAGTGGAAATTTTTTTTGAAAAATACAAAAACGCAAGTGATTTTTGATGAGTTTATTCAACAATAAAGGAGCTTTAGCCCTGGATGGGTTGAGCGCGCGCTATAGATGCACATATATATCAAAATAAGGCCTAACTGATTATGTAATTAGTGGTTTAACCACTCGTTTAGAATAACTAGTAAAACAGGAAGAAAATTTTATGAAAGTTCGTATTTCCACCTTTAATCTTGAAAATTTAGATGATTTGGAGGGGAGTTCTCCCTCTCTTCAAGAAAGAATAGGGATACTGC
Source organism: Candidatus Bathyarchaeota archaeon (assembly GCA_026015225.1). Taxonomy (GTDB): domain Archaea; phylum Thermoproteota; class Bathyarchaeia; order 40CM-2-53-6; family RBG-13-38-9; genus JAOZGV01. The sequence continues at coordinate 5,735 of JAOZGV010000034.1, read as the reverse complement.
GACCACAAATCGAAAGACTGGACTCAGATATTATCTGCTTTCAGGAAATACACGGACAAGAAACAGAGGGACAGCCAAGACGCCTTCTAGCTCTGAAAAAACTTTTAGAAAATACGGAATATAGTCCATTTAATGTTGCATCAACGCTCACAAGCAATAACGAAGTTTATGACAAAAGAAATCTGGTAGTGGTCAGCCGTTTTCCGATATCTGAGGCTAGGCAGTACAATAATGACTTAATTCCATCTCCTCTTTACCGTAAGATTACTTCTGACCCCCCCGAGGAAGAACCAAAAAAAGTTGAATGGGAAAGGCCAATTCTCTACACGAAAATAAATGTAAGGGATGATTTTACGATCAACTTGATCAATCTTCACCTAAAATCAAGGCTTCCATCCCCTGTTGAAGGACAGAAAATTGATCGATACAATTGGAAAAGTGGCTCTGGGTGGGCTGAAGGATTCTTTATTTCTTCAATGAAGCGAGTCGGCCAAGCGCTGGAAACAAGACTACTAGTGGACTCTATATTTGATGACGATGAAGAAGCCAAAATCATAGTGTGTGGAGATCTTAACGCCCATCCTGAAGAAGTTCCTATCGAAGCTATTTCTGGGAGTATAGAGAATACTGGAAATCCTAGTTTATCCAAGAGAGTAATGATTTCTTGTGAAAAAACGATCCCTGAGCCTTCGAGATTTACTTATCTTCATTATGGGAGAAAACGTTTATTGGATCACCTCCTAATCTCCCAAAGCATGCTCCCGTACTATAGAAGATCTGAAATTCACAATGAAACATTACACGATGAAACTATAGCATTTGCCACAGAGACCAAGTTTCCAGAATCAGATCATGCCCCATTCATTGCTGAATTTGAAATTTAATATAGCGCGCGCTTAACTTCATCAAATTAGCCTAAAATATTGGGTGTTACCATCCATTGAATTGACCATTTCCTTTCTTGGTTCTTTTCTAAGCAAATAACACCCCCATTCTTAAATCGTATCGCTTCATGGTGTGTATAGCCTAAGAGTAAAAGGCTGGCAAGTTTGCTCAGATGTGGGAGATGCCCAATGATCACGATATCATCTTTCTCTTCCTCTAACCTTTCAAACCATATTTCGGGTTCATTCAACGGCGATAATCCATCACTTTCGATAATACCATTCGAGGAATCAATCGCTTCGCTTAGCTTTTCAGCAGTTTGTTTGGCACGTAACTTTCCACTGTGAAATATTTTAATGACTTTAATGCCCTTTCCTTTCAAAAAGTTTGAGATTTTATCTAAATCTCTTTTTCCCTTCTCGCTAAGAGAACGAGCTGGATCCTCCTCTTCTTTCTTTGCCTCCGCATGCTGTGCAAGATATAATTTCAAAATATCATCCCATATACGTATTAAACTCAGAATTACCTCATATTTAGACCCGCCAGGTTTTCAAATTATAATCCAAAGCTCTCTTGCATTTATTGCAGAATTCATCCTCTTTCATATCAGTGTCTTGGAGGCTGTTGGAAAAGAACATTACGCATTTGGGCTGATTGCAGTGGTCTAAACCGAATACATGCCCCAATTCGTGAACGGCTTCTTTTCCCACTCTCTTGAGAACGAGATCATCGTTATCCTGCAAACCATAGAAATTTGGTTTAAGCCTCGATATCGAGATTACTGCTACTCTATTTACTCGATCTGCCTGACCAAACACAAAATTGAGAGAATGAGTGTACAAATCTGCGTTTGCAACGCCTAATAGTGCACCTTTTTTTGAAATCTTCATATCGATTAGAGCTTCCATCATTCTGGCTGAACTGTATTGGTCTCGATTCTCATTCTTCTTGAACTTCTCAATAGGCGTTCGTGTTCCAATCATAGCATCCGAATCGAATCTTTTCGATATCAGATCTACGATGTATTGCAGGATGCGCAATTCAGATGGTCCTATGGGCACGACTTCAATTTTCATGTTTGGAATCTGTTATTTACTTTGTCTAGGATCAATAAAAGCAGTACTTATTTTTGTAAATAATTTGCTTAGAATTACTTATCTTCAGGTAAAGCATCAAATTCTTTTTGCATTTTCTCATTCCAATCTTTTATGGCTTCAGGCTTATTCATAAGATCCTTCATTTCTTCCATTTTTTCGATGTGTCCTTTGTCACCCTTCTCAGCCATTTCCATCGCATGTTTTTTACTCATTTCCCCCATCTCCTCCAAAGTTTCAGCATGAAATTCCTTATCACAAACTCCACCTAATTGTTTGCATGTCATTGTCTTCATAATTATAACCTCCGATCTTGCTGCTAAATAGTGTTACAAGATAGTATCAGACTTACTTTAGTCTTACCACCCTACATCCCTTCAAAAATTAATAGTTTTTAACGTAGTATAGCGCGCTTTTTCATCATGAATTATATCCGATGAAGAGACTGGAGTTTCTTCGGATTTAGTGTGCGTGCTTTTAATATACCAGGCAATCACAATCAGACTTATTGCTACCAATATTAACCATGAATATATATTCCAATTTATCATTGCAGTAAAGAGCAATATTATGACTGAGATTATTACAACGATTTGATCTTTGATCAATGTACCCATTATTTTCACCTCTTTATTTATCATTCTGTCAAGTCATTTTTGAATGCGCGCGCTAGCCTAGGGTCTTTTAAGATATCTGTTCTGCAATATCTTTGACGCTCTGCCTTACGTTTTCGATTTTCAGAACCTTTTTTTTCCAGTCGGACTGAAAAAGCTGCTCCCTAGCTTTTGTGGAAGCTAGCTTAGCACCGTCGGAGACTGGCGCACCGGCGAAGTCCCAGACGATGGCCACCAAGGTGCGGATGTGGCCGAGTAGAAAGTCCAGTACTGCCTGCTTAGGGAGACCCATTTTTATTACCTCTTCCATGGCATCATGAATGACCATGAAGCAGGTCAAGGTTAAAGTCTCTACAAGCGCCGGTTCCAAGACCGCCATTTGCTCGGTGGTGACACGATGCGCCCGTAGTACCGGAGCGAAGATAATCCGGGCGATGTCTTCCCCTTTGGCGTAGTCTTTCTCCGGACCGTGTTGCAGTGAACAGACGATATTCTGCTTCGCCTTAACACCGCCAAACCAGTCGCGTTGTGCCTTGATATCTGTTTCCTCGCCGAACATCGGTGGGTGGCAGGGATGACTGATGAAGTAGGATATGTCTTCCCGCTCCGGCAATACCCCAGCGTACGCCGCCGCCGGATCCAACCCCATGACCATTGTACCGCTCCTAAGCTTGGGGACGATGGCATCGCATATCTTACCGATGAGCCTGTCCGGCAGGGCCAGGATAACGACGTCGGCCTGCTGGAGCGCCTCGTCCTGCGGCGTGGCCGAGAGACCGAGCTCCGCCAGGCTGGCTTTGCCAGCATCGCTTACTTCTACATAAAGGGTTTTGTAGTCTGTATTGTCTTTCAGGTTCCTGACGATTCGCAAACCCATCTTGCCGCCCGCACCCATCAATGTAATTGTGCTCATATTGCTGCTCCTTCTTGCGCGACCCGATTATATTGAAACATCAAATATCCAGCAAAAAACAGCACAATTCCGAAAATCGTTCTATAAATTCTACTGATCCAAATTACCAAGAACTCCACCTTCCAAGAAATTTCAATAGTTTATAATTTATTATATTATCAAGCAAATATTTGTAATTTTAGAGGGAGAGAATAGAAGCAACGCGCACGCTTAATACGACTAACTCTTATTTGATTAAACTGTTCTATTATCTAGACACAACGTTCTAAACTCTAGTGATTTATAATTGGTCATTAACAATAATGAACGATGAAAAATGTCAAAGAAGAAATTGAATATCATATCATTATTCGCAATAGTATTGATACTCTTTGCAACCATTCCCCTTATTCATGCTGATAGATGCATTCTTCCCATCACTGATGTTGATGTTTACGGTCCAGGCCAGAAAGCAATCATTGCTTGGAATGGTGAGACCGAACGTTTGATCCTTTCAACCGACCTTTACGCGAGCACCGATGCCCAAGTCCTTGAGATCTTACCGCTTCCATCTAAGCCCTCGGTGGAAAAGGGTAGCTTTGAATCCTTCGAAGCAGTCCAGCGTTTAATGATGGAGAATATGCCCGAGGCAGACGCCGCCACCGGAAGGGAGTTTGGCAAAGGTCTAGAGATAGTGTTCCACAAGCGTATTGGACCCCATGATATTACAGTTGTAAAAGCGACATCCGTGGAAGAACTACACGAATTTATGATCAACTACATCCAAAAGATGGGGCTTTCACACCATCCATCTATACGAGAGGAAACAAGGCTGATTCTACAAGATTACTTAATAAGAGGATTCAACTTTTGGGTTTTCGATTTAGTTGACCTATATTCAACCGCCAGAAGCATTGAGCCTATCGTCTATGAATTTAAAAGTCAGACCCTCTACTATCCCATGAAGGTCTCGGCCACTGCGAAAGGGCATGTCGAGATAATTCTCTACTTAATAACCCCCGAGGGGATTGGCGAGGATGAAATTCCGGCTAAGATGAAGATGTCTCGCTACCTTCCAAGCGACAAAGTAATCCAGTTCCAAGTCTCGCATGATGATTTGGCTACGATAGATGGAGGAATATCTTCCCTTTTTGAATCCAGGCCATTGGTTTGTCCTTCATTTCCGGCAGCACACCTCACCGCGGTCAAATATGAGGGGAAACTAAGCGATCTAGATTTCGATTTAGAGATCCCACTGCGGCCTGTGTCATGCCGCTCGATAAAAGTCGGTACCGACAAAACTCAATATGGTATTGGAGAAACAGTGAAGATAACTCTCGATTTCGTCCATTTAATGCCAGGATGCTTTGAGATTGAAATTCTTCACTTCCACAAGATTCGGTTAAAGGTATTCGGCTCAAGCGGTGGTCTAATTCAATCTTGGCAATGGAATGTTAATGACGACCTTCACAAGACAATAAAGTGGAAGCCAGTTAAGGAGGGAGAATACATTATAATAGCAAGCTCTTGGTGGGATGATGAGAAGCAAGAGGTAGAAGACCAAAACGTGATAACTGTTTCGAGCATAATTTCACCTCCACCAAGTATAATCTCAGTTGGCTCAGAGGTTCGATGGCTTCTATATGGTGTGATTATCGCAGTTGCATGTATCCTGTTAGGGTCTGGCTTGGCATACCTGTTACTACGTAAGCATAAGTGAAGATTCTCAAAACTTTACGGATTTTGTGAACTTCCTAATTTTTATAAATCTCGGATCGTTAGAAGAGCATGTTGATCTCATAGCACTAGCATGTGCTGAAATTTGAACTTAAATGTGGCCGCATTAACGCATTGAATCCTTACGGATTTGATATTAAGCGCGCGCTCAATCAAGCATTTATTGGAAATTCGAATAATAAATAATTGATATTCATGCGTCCTAGGTTTGAGATCATTAAAAACTAAAATGAGCAATACCGTTTTAGATTAAGGGCGTCTAATGAAGAAATCATCCTTTCATATAAGTATTGATTGCAATTTTTATGATCGATTTCACTTGATAAACAATTTTGCGTTTATTGAATTTTGGTTATTCAGAGAATATTGAAAAACCTATAAGCGCACTATGCGCTAAACAATTATATGTGAAAAGTCATTGAGTGAGATTAAACCTAAAGATGGATTTGCTCGACACGCTCAATCTATGGCAAAAAAAGATGTAATGAAGCGTTCTGAAAGAGCTGGAGAAGT